>JALNWK010000064.1 GCA_023230925.1 Limnochordia bacterium | reverse complement strand
GGACATCATCGGGGGGTATGTCGAACCTAATGCACAGACTCAACGAAGGTGGTATGCTTAGCAGCTGTTGAACCTACAGAAATTGGAGATGGAGCCAGTACCCGTGAATCGTTGACTCATACCTTGCATTTTGGTAGGTTTGATATGTACAATTGATCATGTATACTATAAGCATTCAAGATAATACCTAGCCTACCGTTGTACTGTTTGGACAGATTGATAGCACAAAGAGCATGACCACGCGCATTCGATTGACCATGGTGCCTTCGGCCAGGATTCCGTAGACGTTTCATAATATAGATAGTACTGTTTTGAGAGGAGTACAGGTCATGGATATCGGCGTTTTTGACATAGTCGGTCCTGTTATGGTAGGACCATCTAGCTCCCATACCGCAGGAGCCGTTCACCTAGGCCAAAGTGCAAGAATGTTGTATGGTGATCTACCCCGGGAGGTTACAATCCTTTTGCACGGTTCCTTTGCTGCTACCTACCGGGGACACCGCACAGATATCGCTCTTGTAGCCGGCTTGCTTGGCATGTCCTCGGCAGATCCCCAGATCAAGGACGCCCTGGAGATCGCCGAAGACCATAGTATGAACATCCACATTTGTAAAGAGGACTTAGGAGAAGTGCACCCAAACACTGCCAGATTCCTATTTCACGATAACACGACCCTACGGGAAATAACCGGTTGTTCCACCGGAGGTGGCAGCATCGAGATTACATCGATCAATGGATTCATGGTAAAGTGGACTGGTAAGCATCCTGCTTTGTTTACCAGCCATCTCGATAGTCCTGGAGTAATCGCCAAAGTAACGGGAAGCCTAGCTAAAGCAGGTATTAACATAGCAACTATGCAGGTCATACGCAAGGTGCGGGGGGCTGATGCACTGCTCTTTGTGGAAACCGACTCCGTCGTCCCCCAACAGGTAGTTGATGAAATTCGTACCATTCCTGACATATACTGGGTCAGGCATACTAACTGCTAGGAGTAGATAAGACCCATGGATAAAATAACCTTCACCACCGCCCGTGAACTGATACAGCTAGCCGAGGGTAATAAACTCTCCATTGGCACCGTCGTCGCACAATATGAAGCTTGCCGCACGGAAACCGAGTTGCAGACAGTGTATGATCAGATGCGAGAACAGCTGAAAGTCATGAAAGAATCGGTACAGGAAGGGCTTAGTGAGCATCGCGGCCACGGACTGATTGTGGGAGATTTCGCCGCGAAGCTCCTTTCGGGGAAGCAGTCTAGTGTATTGCTAGGTGGTCCCCTCTTTGAGAAAATGGTAATCTACGCCACCGCTGTCGCCGAGGTGAATGCCACCATGGGGCGGATTGTAGCCTGCCCTACGGCCGGATCATGTGGTATATTACCGGCTGCAGTGCTTGGCTTGGCTGAGGAACGACAACTTAGTGAAGACGACATCCTAGAGGGAGTTTTCGCCGCAGCTGGTATTGGCATCGTCTCTAGCAACGTTTGTGCTCTAAACGGTGCAGTAGCTGGTTGCCAGGCTGAATGCGGGGTAGCTTCGGCCATGGCCGCTGCCGCCATAGTCGCTATGGTTGGGTCCGAGCCGGAATTAGTAGTCAATGCGGCCTCCATCGCCCTGCAATGCCAACTGGGGTTAGTCTGCGACCCGGTTGCTGGGCTTGTCGAAATCCCATGTGTCTATCGCAATGCCTCTGGTGTAGCTGCCGCACTAAGCAGTGCCAACCTCGCTTTAGCCCGAATTCCCTGTGTGATACCCTATGATGAAGTTGTGGACACCATGGCCAAGATCGGTCGTCAAATGCCAAGGGAGCTTAAGGAGACAAGTCTCGGCGGACTCGCCACCACGCCCACAGGCAAGGCGATTACAAAGGAATTGGCCTTGGACTGCCCTGCTGTAACATGACCGCCTCTAGCCCGGAAAACGGACAGAGGTGTTAATCAGAGTGGAGTGTCACCATAAAGCGGACGGTGTCTCCGACTGGGCCAGCATGACGGGAACAGTGGTTGATGTAAGAAAGGATGGCTCTTCGATCCCCATCCCCGAGGGAACGCTTCTTTGGGCTGGAACAAATAGCAAGACCCAAGAGCTTGAGAAGTTGACCATAGGCGACCAAGTTCAAGTAAAGTGGCTACTAGCCCCAACTCCCTTTCTCCTCTCAAGCTCGCGGGTACCCTGGAATGAGCTTACGAAAATAATCTCTGGCAAAGAAGTACTAGTTAAGCGCGGCTTTGTGTGCGTTGGGCCCTCCTCCGCCCGACATCCCCGGCCTGCTGTAGGCCTCAACGAAGAGGGAACAAAACTAGTCATTGTGGTGGTTGACGGCCGAGGGGACCCTAGCGTCGGGAGGCCACTACCCCTTCTTGCGGGGTACCTCCTTCACATCAGAGCATATGATGCCCTGAATTTGGATGGTGGAGTTTCTTCCGCCATCGCCGCCAATGTCCACGGTACAAGATGCCTGTTAAGTATTCCTTCGGATAGCGCCTCGTCCCTGATGGTCTAGGCGTATTTGCCGTGGAATGGCTTAGCAACCTGAGTTGCGAGGTTGCTTTTTTGATATATCCGGAGTCAGCTCAGGTGTCTTTCTGTTGCGCCCTTTTACGGTAATCTACGTACTTTTGCAGAATGTCCGGGTTGTCGTTTAGGAAATTGTTAAAGATCTTGATCGCCTGTAGGGCACTATCGCTAATATTGTGCTCAATCATTTCTGTATCCTTAAGTATTGTATCTTTCACCCCAATATTCTCCAAGAATTCCTGGACGAGCAGGTGGCGCTTTAAAAGAAACTCGCCCACCCTCTCCCCCCTCTTGGTTAGCTGAATAACCTCGTATTTCTCATAGTCCACTAATCCCCTTTCGGCAAGCCGTTGCACCGTCCGGGTCGCCGAAGATGCCCTCACGTTAAGCTTCTCTGCAAGTTGGTTAATCCGTACATACCCCTCCTCAAGATGAATCCGATAGATCATCTCCAGATAGTCCTCCATACTTGGGGTAAGCAGCATTCGATCCTGTTTTTCTAGTTGGTAGCCGCGAAAAGTCCTGAAGTTTCCATTACCCATGGGACCACCCTCCAAAGTTGAACACATTGGACCTCTCCCTCATATATTAGCCGTAGGAAAAAGATTTGCTCACCTCTAACTTATGACTAACTTGGTGGGGATTATCACTTAAGAGGAGGATTCATCATGGACCAAGCCAATGGAAATGGACGAAAGACCATGCCTTTGCACATGGTACCGATGGGTGGTCTGGGAGAGGTCAGAACGCTACTGGGGGGTGGCAATGCGCGCAGAAGATTATTGGATCTAGGTTTAATCGAAGGAACAAGAGTAGAAGCAATCCGGCGCAGTCCTTCAGGCGATCCCACCGCATACCAGATCCGTGGTGCGGTAATCGCCCTACGTTCAGAGGAAGCATCAAAGATAATTGTAGAAGCCTAAGGAGAGGTTTAGCCCTAGATGCTCATGCTCCGGATGGGACTAGACTGTTCCCGCAAGCACCCCGGCAAGCTCCGGAGAAAAGACGAAAGACATATTGTTGGAAGGGAGTTTGACCAGTAATGGGTTTGACAAGTAGCTCAACGGGTATTGGTGCCCTAAGGGAAATGTTTGAAGTTAAGGCGACACCGGAGGATCTGGTGATCGCCCTAGCGGGAAATCCTAATACGGGGAAAAGTACCGTGTTCAATAGTCTGACTGGGTTAAAACAGCATACAGGCAACTGGCCTGGCAAAACCGTAACTAATGCTCAAGGTAGCTATACCTACCAGGGAGAAGAGTATCTCCTCGTTGATCTACCCGGCACCTATTCATTGGCTGCCAACTCAGTGGAGGAGGAAGTCGCCAGGGATTTCATCTGCTTCGGAGCTCCCCACACCACGGTAGTAGTTACTGACGCCACCTGTTTGGAACGAAATCTTAACCTAGTACTCCAAATCCTTGAAATCACCCCGAACGTAGTTGTCTGTGTTAATCTCATAGACGAGGCCAAACGTAAGCAAATATCCGTCAACCTAATGAAGTTATCAAAAATCCTCAAAGTACCTGTCATTGGCACCGTGGCCCGCAGCGGAGTAGGATTAGCGGAACTAAAAGGGGCGATCGCAGAAGTGATTAACCGGCATAATAAGCCCCATCCTGTATTACTTGACTATGGCGAAGAGATCGAGAAAGCCGTAGACATACTGCAACCGTCGGTAGAGGCATTAGTGGGAAACAGGATCAATGCCCGTTGGATGACCCTAAGACTCCTTGAGGGTGGCGGAGACATTTTTGCCTCGCTAGCCCAATACTTGGGCCAAGACCTCCTTGAAGACCACACGCTGACAACACAGTGGCATAGCACACAGGAATACCTCGAAAGCATCGGTTACAACACCGAGAAGCTGCGGGAACAGATAGTAAGTGTGTTAGTCAAAGAAGCCGAGTCTATCGCACGGCTTGTTGTGACCTTCAAAAAACACGATTACGACCTGCTCGATCGAAGGATAGACGGAATACTCACATCCCGCAAGTTCGGCATTCCAATTATGATTGGACTATTAGGTATCGTCTTCTGGCTCACTATTGAAGGGGCAAATTACCCTTCAAAGTTGTTGGCAGACGGATTTTCCTGGTTGGAAGAACAGTTGACCGTTTTTACACAAAATGTAGGGGCACCCCCTTGGTTTCAAGGGATCTTCATCCTAGGTATGTTCCGCACCCTGGCTTGGGTCATATCTGTGATGCTTCCCCCCATGGCCATTTTCTTCCCCCTATTCACCCTACTTGAGGATCTCGGATACCTACCCCGGGTGGCCTTCAACTTAGACAACTTCTTCAAGAGGGCCTGCGCCCACGGAAAGCAAGCCCTAACCATGTGCATGGGATTTGGATGCAATGCTGCCGGGGTCATCAGCTGTCGGATCATCGACTCCCCCCGGGAACGGCTCATTGGGATCATCACCAACAACTTCGTGCCTTGTAACGGTCGATTTCCCACGTTAATCGTACTGGCTAGCATCTTTCTTGCCGGCGGCATCTTCCGCTCCACCACGGCCACCGTTTGGGTCTTAGCCATGGTTGTCCTCTCCGTCCTGATTACCCTGTTTATCTCTAAAGTACTGTCCAAAACGGTCCTTAAGGGACTCCCCTCTTCCTTCACTCTAGAACTACCACCCTATCGAAAACCCCAGGTGGGCAAGATCCTAGTTCGTTCCCTACTTGATCGCACTCTCTTTGTCTTAGCCCGCGCAGTAGTGGTCGCCGCCCCAGCTGGGGTGATCATCTGGCTATTGGCAAACACCATCGTCTCTGATCTGAGTCTTTTGGACCATCTTGCAGGTTTTCTGCAACCCTTCGCCCATCTCATCGGTCTTGATGGGTATATTCTCACGGCCTTTATCCTTGGATTCCCCGCTAATGAGATTGTCATCCCCATCATTATCATGAGCTACATGTCCACTGGTGCCCTACTGGAACTAGATAGTCTTATGGAAATTCAACAACTTTTCGTTGCAAACGGCTGGACTTGGCTCACAGCCCTTTGCACCATGCTGTTTTGCCTGAATCACTTTCCCTGCGGTACTACACTACTTACCATTCGCAAAGAAACCCAAAGTTGGAAATGGACCTGGATCTCCTGTTTGGTACCCACCCTAACAGGGATCATCATCTGTTTCATTGTCGCCCAGACAGTACGTCTTTTGGGTCTTGTGTAGAAGATGCTCAGTGAAAAACCATGTACACCAAGTTTTTTGCTCCATAGCAGGGTTGACCGTATATGCAAGAGAAGCAAAACTCTGCGGCTGCCCTGCCGTGACTAGACTTGCTTTGTATGCCAATTATGAGAGAATAAAGAAAGAGTGGAGCCAGGAACATTAGCCTGTCGCACAAGAAGAGACGGCAATCAGCCTCGATCTGCGGGAGGGTTTGCTTCGGCACAAGTACCCCGGGGTTGCTTTTTGAGAATAGCCTAGTGTTGCCCTCCTCGGATAAACCCTGTCTGATGCCTATGAGCAAAAACAAGCTGTCTATCTGGCAAAGCCACAGAGGGTATGGAAATGGGAGCAAACCTTAGAGATTGCAGAGGACTTAATATTATGCATTACGCTGCAGCCAAAAGAATACTATCCGCACATAACGCAATGAACATATACCGTGGTTGCACCCACGGCTGTATCTACTGTGACTCAAGGAGTACATGTTACCAGATGAAGCACGACTTCGAGGACATTGAAGTCAAGATAAACGCGCCGAAGCTCCTTGAGGATGCACTGCGTCGAAAACGAAAGAAGTGTATGATCAGCACCGGCGCGATGTGCGATCCGTACATGCACTGCGAACAAGAGCTCGAAATGACCCGCAAATGCCTTGAAATCATCGACCGCTACGGTTTCGGGCTGGCAATACAGACGAAATCCAACCGAATACTGCGCGACCTTGATTTACTTCAAAGCATAAAGGAAAAAGCAAAATGCATCGTACAGATGACGCTGACCACCTACGATGAAAGCCTTTGCCGGATCATCGAGCCCAATGTCTGCACAACGAAAGAGCGACATGAGACACTGAAAATCCTAAGCGACGCTGGAATTCCAACCGTCGTATGGTTCGCCCCTCTAATTCCGTTTATCAATGATACCGAGGAAAACCTACGCGGCATACTGGACTATTGCTTCGACGCAGGAGTAAAAGGCATCTTGTGTTTCGGTATGGGCGTTACACTGCGTGATGGCGACCGAGAGTACTTCTATGCTGCCCTGGACCGCCATTTCCCGGGCCTCAAACGAAAATACATGCTGCAATACGGGTACTCATACGAATGCAAGAGCGACAACGAAGAAGAGCTGATGCGGATATTTCATGGGGAATGCCATATGCAAGATGTGATGTGCGATGTGGGCGAAATATTTACGTATATCAATGAGTTTCCGAGCAGGAACCCGCCGGAACAACTCAGCCTTTTCTAGATGAACACACATTGAATCTCTATTTGCGAAAAGCAACAAGGGAACCAGGCACCATGGCTCTGCCACCCATTCCACCATCGTCCTTGTGTAACGAAGCCCAGTGTAGAACCATCTACGCTGGGCTTTCGATCAAGCTACTGATTCAAATAACTCCTTTGCTGCCTTGCAGATCGGACATACCCAATCATCGGGCAGGTCAGCGAAGGCCGTTCCCGGAGGGATATTCCCGTCGGGATCCCCCACTTGCGGATCGTAAATGTACCCACATACGGTACATCGATAGGCCCCAGCTGATTTTTCCTCAGGCTCCCGATAGGTAGGTGCAGTCTTTGGAGCACTACCCTTCTTGACCGCATGGTAATAGGCATAGGTCATCGGGGTCCCCTCAGCAAACACCTGGGCATCGGTCAACTCGCCCACAAAGATGGTATGGGTGTAATAATCATGCTGCCCGATGAGCTTGACATCCAGCCGACCGAGGGTATGGTCTAACACATACGGTACCCCCGCCGAGTTCAGTCTGTAATTCACTCCGGCGAACTTGTCCACTTCTTTTCCCGAACGAAAGCCAAAGTTGGCAATTAGTTCCATGGGGGCTTCTGTGGAAAGAACGGACAGGGTAAACAGGCCACTTTCTTCAATTATGGAATGGGTGTAGTTCTCCTTATTGAGCGCCACGGCAATACAGGCCGGTTCTGCCGTAATCTGAAAACCTGTATTAGCAATCTGGCCATTAATTGCCTTGTCCGCCTTGCTGCAGACAATATACAGACCGTAACTCAGTTGGTAAAGTGCGTGTTTGTCCATGGTCTTTTGGCTGCAGGATTGCAGCCTCCCCCTTTCTTTGCAGAAGGTCGCCATTACTCCTCTAGCTCAAACTCATCCTTCCCTGCCCCACACAAAGGACACGTCCAATCATCGGGCAAAGCCTCGAAACTTGTTCCCGGCTCCACACCGTTATCCGGATCACCCTCCTGTGGATCATAAACATAACCACAAATCGTGCACACAAACTTTTTCATGCTAGTTCCTCCCCCTCATTGATGGTCTGTTGTAGACGGGCTGCAAACCCTTTGCCGGCATCAAAGCAAGCACCTAAAACATCCTGATCGGGCACAAACAACGACTTGATGCCCTCATCCACTGGGGCTAGACCCATACCTGAAAGCTCCTCTTCAATTTTGCCCACGGACTCCCCACTCCAACCATAGGAACCAAAGGCTAAGGTAAGCAGGTTCTTAGGCCTCAAACCCCGCAAATAGGTCAGGAAATCTGCTACTCTCGGCAAAATGCCGTTATTCAGTGTCGAAGAACCGACAATTAACCCTCCGGCCTCCAGCAGCTCAGTAACCACATCACTACGATGACTCACCTTAAGATCCATCACCTTTATGACGGCGCCGCCGGCCCGTAATCCTTCCATGATCGCTGTGGCCATCTTGGCGGTGCTTCCCCACATCGAATCATAGGTAACAATCACTTTGTTGGTGGGGGCCTGTTTTGCCCACCGCCGGTACAGGGACTGAATCCTTTGCAGGTCTTCTCGCCAAATAAAGCCATGATCCGGGGCAAGCACCTTGATCGGTAATGCCATTTGGTCCACCTGATCCAACAACTTAGTGACCAGCCCCGAATAGGGAAGCAAAATGTTAGCATAGTATTTTGCCGCTTCATATTCCCAATGGTCCACTTCATCGTCGAAGCGAGCACTACCTGCTAGATGCATGCCAAAGGCATCACTTGTAAATAGAATACCCTCATCCACCAGATAAGTAAACATGCTGTCGGGCCAATGCAACATCCGGGTCTCTAAAAACTGCACCGTCAGATTGCCTAAGGATAGCTCCTCACCACTTGCCACAGGCACAAGGTTTAGATCCTGATGGAAATGAGCCTTAAGGTTCTTAACACCCATTTTGGAGGCAAAGATCTTCTCCGGCTGCACAACCGCCGCCACCTCAGCAAGACAACCAGCATGATCCGGCTCTGCGTGATTGGAGATAATGTAATCAATCTTCCTAGGATCAATAACTGAGGAAATGCGGGCCAGAAGCTCATCCTTGAAGGAAGCCTTCACCGTATCTACTAGGGTGACCTTATCGGCTAAGATCAAATAAGCGTTATATGTACTGCCCTGGTCCGTTGAATACCCGTGAAAATCCCGGATATTCCAATCTACGGCACCAACCCACCAGACATGATCGCTCACCTTGATTGCTGAGAATATATCTTTAGCCATCTTAGATTCTCCTTTTTAACAATACCACTACATGATGCTTTGGGTTATTCAACTCTAGCCACCACGAAGGCTCCACCCAAGCGCTCCAAATGTTGGTCCCTGTATCCCCCGGACCAATGCCATCACTTGACCACTTTTCATCCCCGAACCTTGGTTCGTGGATGAAAAGTGGAACTATATCATAGCCTTTCCTAATCTTCCATGTCAAGTCCTGGGAATTCTGAATTTCTGCAGACTGACAGGGAACTCCTAGATCGTCTTCTTGCACAGATACCAGTCTTTGCAGTCATACCCTTCGTTCAACCGTTTCTCTGCATCAACCTGGGTCCTTGGTGGAGGTACAATCACTGGATCCTTTGGTTGCCAATTAGCCGGGGTAGCCACCTTATGTTTGGCAGAAGTCTGCAATGCTTTTACTAGCCGTACAATTTCGGCCATGTTTCTTCCCGTAGACATCGGGTAGTAAATCATTGCCTGGACAATGCCATCCGGATCAATCACAAACACACACCGCGCCGCTTCTGTATCCGATAGGTCCTCCATAACCATACCGTATTTCCGCGAGACTTCTTGACTAAGATCTGCAATCACGGGGAAGGGAACCTTCACCCCCATTTTCTCTTCAATATTACGTAACCACGCAATATGGGAGAACAGACTATCAATGCTAAGACCAAGCAGTTTGCAGTTTAGCTCCTGTAGCTCATTGGCAATCTCAGTAAAGCCAACAAACTCAGTGGTACATACGGGCGTAAAATCAGCAGGGTGGGAGAACAAGACAAGCCAACTCCCTCGGTAATCTGTCAGTTTTACCGGCCCTTGGGTAGTCACCGCCTCGAATTCCGGGGCTGGTGCACCTAATCTCGGTAAGCGCTGAACTACTTCCTCCGGGCAACACTGTTTTTGCATATCCATTGATATAACGCCTCCTTTGGTTTGGTATAGTCATCTGGAACTACTATTGGTAATGATAACTATTACTAATAGTATATGCCCTAAACTTTTGTTTGTCAAGAGGCAACGACCAAAACGTGGTGATGGTCTGCCCAGAAACCCATTAATAATCTATTCACCTGTGATCACCGGTGAATGGATGAATCCTGCTGCTTGCCCATGCTTAGACTATTATTTCTCTCTTGTGGTATTTGTTCCCTGCCTGTGGATGAAAAAACCCGATTCCTGGAAGCACAAACTAACCAAGAAGCGGGTCTTACTGTAAATAGCATTTTATGGATACGCCTATGGCTCCGGGCATTTTAGAATCTGGCCACGGTAATTGGTCAACACAAATTCTTCTTCTCCCTTGGACAAAACGTGGTTAGGGCCTACGGGCACCTTGCCCCCACCTCCGGGTGTATCCACCACAAAGGTCGGAACCGCCATGCCAGATATAGCTCCTTGAATCTCCCGCATAATCTGGGTCCCACAAGACAGACTGGTGCGGAAATGACCGGCTCCGCGGACCGCATCGGCTAAATACAGGTAATAGGGCTTAACCCGCACGGCTAAAAGCTTGCAGAAGAGCTCTCTTAGAATATCCACCCGGTCATTCACTCCCCGAAGCAATACCGATTGATTACCTAAGGGGATACCCGCATCGGCTAACCTATTTAGGGCTGCCTTGGCCTCTTCGGTTAATTCCCTGGGGTGATTGAAGTGAACGTTTACATACAATGGGTGATACTTCTTTAGCATCCTCGTCAAAGCAGGGGTTATCCGTTGGGGTAAGGTACACGGCACCCGACTGCCAATCCGGATGATCTCCACATGCTTGATGGCCCGTACCCTACCTATAATCTCCTCTAGTCGATCGTCACTTAGCAACAAGGGATCTCCGCCGGATAGAATCACATCCCGTATCTCCCGATGTCCTTGAATATATTCAAGGCCCTGTCTGATCGTCTCATCGGTTACTCGTAGATTCGTCCCCACCTTACGTTTCCGTGTGCAAAACCGGCAGTACATGGCACATTCGCTACTGACTAGAAGCAGCACCCGATCCGGGTAGCGATGGGTTAGATTAACCACCGGGCTATCCCGCTCCTCCATCAAGGGATCTTCAAAACCCGATTCATCTATGAGTTCCCTAGAATCAGGAATCGCTTGTCGCCAGATTGGATCAGACTCTTCCTTGATCAGACTTAGGTAATAGGCATTAATCCGCATCGGATAGGTCCTAATAGTACGCGCTACCTCTTCGGTATCAATCGGCAGATGCTCCGCCAATTTGTCTGCGCTTTGAATACTCTGCCGTAGAATTGATTGCCAAATTTCCATGGCACATCCCCTTCTTTCACCCTTAGCTTTACATAGACATCCCTGTACGTTTTAATGCGGCTCTCAACACCGTACGGATCAACTGATCATAGGATAGGCCAAAGGCCCGGGCTGCCTTTGGGAAACAGGAGTTCTGTTCTGGATTAGGCAAGATCCCAGGTAAAGGATTGACCTCTAGGATTCTTGGATCTCCCTGCGCGTCTAACCGCACGTCAATACGACACCAATCTCGACATCCTAAGGTGTGAAAGGCCCTCTTGCAGATCTCCTCGATGCGCATTCGCAGGGCTTCACTGATGTTAGCTGGACACTCAAACATCTCCAAGGGCGATGCTGCCGAATCCCACACCCACTTAGCTTCGAAGGAATATATTGGGTTTGCAGCCTTCGGTAGATTACCCAAAAGAATCTCCACTATGGGAAGCACCTGCACATCTGCACCGTTTCCAAGTAAGGCCACAGTGAACTCACGACCAGGAAGAAACTCTTCCACTAAGACTGGCTGATGGTACATGCCTAGAACACGCTGCACCTGCTGGGTCAGCTGTTCATCGGTGTATACCAAGGAATCATTGGTGATTCCCTTAGAAGAGCCCTCCATAGTTGGTTTGACAATCATAGGATATTCCGCGGTGATAGGCAATTGTGACTCGTTTTCAATTAGGAATCCGGCGGGTATCGGAAGGCCGGCATCCTTTAGCACCGCTTTACACATACCCTTATCTAAGGATACGGCCAAGGCTAACGGAGCCGAACCGGTATAAGGAATACGCAACATTTCTAGTATGGCAGGCAGATGGCTTTCCCTGCTCAGGCCATAGAGGCCCTCGGCCATATTGAAAACAAAATCAGGATGGCAATCTCTTAAACGTGCAAAACACTCCTCGTTTGCTTCAACCAAAACTACCTCATGTTCAGCTGCTAATGCTGCGGCTACAGCTTCAATAGTAGCTGGATCATCGCACTCACAATACGCATCCGGAGGTTCATCACCCCCATCGATGAAACCTTCTTCCGGTTTGAGATTATAGGTAACTGCTACTTTCATAGTTTACTGTTGATACTCTCCTTTTAATGAGGTGCAATGAAATTAACTATATATTACTCCCCGCAAAAGCCCACTGCAATAGGGAAGGACATCTTTTTGCAAATTTCCCTTCCCGGCAAGATAAATCCCTCATTCCTTCGAATTTGAAGCTATCACAGGGAGGGATGAAACCTTGAAAGAACCAGCGGATAAAGTGGCGATCATCACCGGTGCGGGCGTATTTAGTTATTGGGGGGAGAAGAGTTGGTCATCAAATCTTCCGTTTACCCAATCCAAACGTAGGTGAAGTAGATGGTTGAACCCTTCCTCACTCCAGCGCATACCCACTCCTTTG
>JALNWK010000063.1 GCA_023230925.1 Limnochordia bacterium | reverse complement strand
TAGTTCACCTGCTCCCTGATTGGTTTGGGTACTGATCAAGGATAGCAGATTGTGGTTGAAGTGGATCACTTTTATGTTATAATTTCTGCCCCAAGTGGTTCACTTTTATATTATCAAATACAACTATTCTGTCCTTCGGGGTTGGCTTCATAAGTTCGACCATCATTTTGATGATGTGCCTGGGAGTCCTAAACTGTCCGTTCGTGCCCGACTGGGAGATCTTGGACAATAGATACTCATATAGGTCACCCTTTGCGTCTCTGTCCTCAATTGGTAAAGCCGATAAAGCTGTAACTACTCTTTCGAGCATCTGTGCCGTGGGAATAATGAATATGGCATCGGCCATGAACTTGGCATACGATGTCGATGCTCCCCCATTCAGGTTCTTGATAAAGGGGAAAACCTCTTGGCTTACTACCTGGTACATTCTCTCCGCGCCAAAGTTCTTGAACTGGCTCCATCTTAGATGCTGCTTATCTTCGGGAAAGATCCTGCCAAACTCAACACCGAGGACAACAGTCTCTCTCTCGTGTTTGGTCTCCACCTCATCCAGACCCTTGATGAACAAAAGATATGTAATCTGCTCGATTACAGACAAGGGATTAGTAATACCACCGGACCAGAATATCTCCCAAATTCTGTCCACTTGGTTTTTGAATTCTCCTGTAACCATCTTAGACCTCCGAATAACTTGTCCTAACACCGGGTAGCGATGTCCCGCCTGCACAAGACATGGTTCTGCTTTCCTATGCTTATGGCTACCCCGAAACCGAGTACCCCACACCCCAAGATTAGGACCTTCAATATCTTTGCTGACATGTTATTGAGGTAGTGCTTTCCGTTTCTTTAAGATGCAGTTCACACCTGTTGGAACAGTATCTACTCCCCTGAGAGTTCCAGAGCCTCTAACCGCTCAAATCGGTTCCTTGAGATCCGGTTGTAAACTCATGGGAGTCGGTTTCGAAATCTAGTAGTTCATGAGCAACTTAGCGAGAGCCGCCTACTTTTTCCTACTGTTTAGCTACATTATGGTAATAATACCAATTCGTCAAGAACAATGTCTATCCCTCTTTTCTGCGCATATGGTTCTCCTGACAAACTAAGACCCCAAGAAGTCTAGGATGATCGCACCGGAATCAATGGAAAGTGGAAATGTAGTTCCGTTTCTTGAAACAAACACTGTTTGCAAACAGCATATACCTGAAAACACAAAGAAGAGTGGAGGCCCTAGGCCAAGTGATCCTATTTGCCGGTATGGTAGCCACTTCCCTGAAGTGACGAATACGCCAGTTACGGTTGTGCTTGACATGCTTAGCGAAGCAATCGTACGTGGCCCCTTATACACATAGTGCAGAGTCTTGTTTGCAGGACAAACATCAAGAAGTACTGTAACTAATCCAGCTCGCCGGGTACAATGAGAGCATCTTTACCGGGAAAACCTAATCTAGAAGCCAATGGGACTATGAGCTAAGGGCGCCCGTACATCGTCGAAACACAAACCATTTTTTCCAATAGCAAGCATACCCCGATGGACTACAGATCACCACACTGACTAGTGTTTGAGTTGACTTCCCCATCAATTGGACTACGGTCTCGTACCAAAACTTCTGCTTCGTTTCAAAACATTAATGTAATCTACTCACGTATTCCGATTCTGCGCCAGGGTATATATCTGTTCTGTAGTTAGCCAGGGACGTATTCTATGGATTATTCGATGACAATTGGCACATACCAGTAAGACATCCTCTATGCTTGTGGTAGTATGCCCAGACTCAAGCTCGGACAATGGCGTTTTATGATGAACTTCAATACAACCTTCGCCCCTATCTCCATACGCCTTAGCAAAATCAAAACCACAAGCTTCACAATAGAGACGTCCGTGTCTTTTTAAGAACGAATTCTTAGCCACCGTTACAAGGTTTGGATTACGCTCCCGATACTTATGTAAACGTTCCTGTACCTTGCCCTCGGGGAAATTCTCATTATCCTCAATAGCAATGGCCCCAAGGCTTACACCCTCCACCATCCCACTAGCCCTAAGTAGAAAGTACATGGCACCATCGAGATCTGTGCTAGCATCAATGAGTTCATACTCCCCTTGATAGACAAACTTATGACCAGCACGTTCGCGGGTGAAGACAAATAGAGGGTAGTTTCCCCGGGATGCAAGCACTGCTCTGTTATCTTGGTAATCAGGGCTAAAACGCTTCTTCCCCTCGTGTTTTCTACCGAAAAAGTAATACTTCAGAATTTTGCGGGGTTCAATCCACTCGTTGGGGTAGTATTCACCGTTGATGGTACATAGTAACACAACAGCTTCAAGCTCTCCGTTCTCGTCGGATAGTTTGTGAATTCCCTTTACTTGATTCTCACCGGAAAGATCAGCAACTTCCCGGGCATCGGTTTCAAACCCAATCGGTAAACCAAGAAACAAGACATCCTTAGTCAGCATTGCTATACCTCCCAGCTCCCTAACAACTACATATTCCCCGATTCCGGTAATAATGTCGACGCTACACAATATCTACTGCTAGTTTACTATAGCAATCCAAGTAAGCAACAACGAATACACCCAGGTTCAAAAGCAGATCAAGAAGCTTGAGAGCGGGTCCGGAAAGAACCGTTGTCTTAATACGGTGAGCGTGCTGTTTATGTCCTTCGATCTTCTCAGTGAACTAGAATTGATGATTCAGCTCCAGGCATATTAAAATACTCTTCCCACCGTTAGGAAAGCAACACGGCCCAAGATGGTTTCAAATGGCTCGTGAACTTGATCGAATTCACCTGTGGGCACCAAGAGAGTGAGCAAAACATGATTACTCCCATTAGGCGAGAGTAATCATGTTTTCTTACTAATCGGCAAAGACTGCACCGGTGGCTGCAGAGGTGACAAGCTTCGCATACCGTTTAAGATAGCCTTCGGTCACCTTCGGTGGAGGAGCCTGCCAGTGCTTCCGTCTTTCGGCTAATACCTTCTCGGAGACGTTTAGCTCCAAAGACTTGTTAGGAATGTCAATGATGATCTCATCGTCCTCTTCCACTAGGGCAATGGGACCTGCCCCAGCGGCTTCGGGGGAGACGTGCCCAATGGAGGCCCCCCGGGTCGCTCCCGAGAAACGTCCATCGGTAATGAGCGCTACTTCCTTATCCAGACCCATGCCAGCTACTGCCGAGGTGGGTGAGAGCATTTCCCGCATACCCGGACCACCCTTGGGACCTTCGTACCGAATAACGACAACATCCTTGGGTTTGATCTTGCCTCCTAGGATCGCCTCTACCGCAGCTTCCTCACTGTCAAAAACCCGGGCTGGTCCTCGGTGCTGCATCATCTCAGGAGCCACCGCGGATTGCTTGACAACGGCACCAGCGGGAGCAAGGTTACCCCAAAGTACTGCTAGTCCCCCTTCCTCGTGATAGGGATTATCTAAGGTCCGGATTACATCGGGCCTTAAGGTTTTCGCCTGGGCAATGTTGGTGCCGATGGTCTTTGTGCTAACAGTTAATACATCAAGATCTAGAAGCCCTCCTTGGGACAATTCCTTCATCACCGCAGGAATACCCCCGGCTTGATGCAGGTCCTCAACATGATGGACACCACCGGGACGAAGATGACACAAATGGGGGGTCTTCTTACTAATCTCATTTACTAGCTTCAGATCTAGGGTCACACCAGCTTCGTGGGCGATCGCGGTCAAGTGTAAGATGGTGTTTGTGGAACAACCCAAGGCCATATCTACCGTCAGTGCGTTTAAGAATGCAGCTTCGGTGAGAATATCCTTAGGCCTTAGGTTCTTCTCAACCAAGGTCATAATCTGCATACCGGCCTGTTTGGCTAGCCTTTTTCTGCCGGCATGTACAGCAGGGATAGTCCCATTACCTGGCAGACCTAAACCTAGGACTTCAGTAATGCAGTTCATCGAGTTTGCGGTGAACATACCCGAGCAAGAACCGCATCCAGGACACGCACTTTCCTCTAGTTCCTTGAGCTCGGCTTCATCGATCTTGCCCGCAGAATAGGCTCCCACCGCTTCAAATACGTCGTTTAGGTCCGTCTTCTTACCACGGTAGTCTCCACTTAGCATCGGTCCACCACTTACAACAATACAGGGCAAATTCAGCCGGGCTGCGGCCATGAGCATCCCAGGGACTATTTTGTCGCAGTTGGGGATCATCACTAGGCCATCGAAGGCATGGGCTCTGGCCATAACCTCTATCGAATCGGCAATTAGTTCTCGGCTTGCTAGGGAATAGTGCATCCCTGCATGTCCCATGGCAATGCCATCACATACCCCAATTGCCGGAAACTCTATCGGTGTCCCACCGGCCATCCGGATGCCACTTTTGACTGCGTCTGTAATACGCTGCAGGTCAACATGGCCGGGGATGATCTCGTTGGCTGAGTTAACCACTCCGATTAACGGACGCTGCAATTCCTCTTCTGTATATCCCATCGCGTAAAACAAAGAACGATGGGGCGCACGATTGATTCCCTTTGTTACTTGTGCACTGGGCAATTCCATCTACTCTTCTCCTCTCCAACTACTCCAGCAGATTCAAGAGCCGTCGACCAAACTCCTCAGCCCCTTGACAACTCAGTACGTCAAAGTCCTGAACCAAAGCACCCTGCTTTTCTAGAAGGGCCATCATCTGCTGCAAAGCCTTATTGGTACCAAACAGTTTTTTGGTAACAAAGACGGCACATCGCTTACCTTCTATGCCATTGCACCTACTAATCAAGTTTACTACATCTGGGGCAATCCGACCACCAAAAAGTCCCCGGACAGGACTACCGATACAGACCAAGTCATAGGGCCTTACGGAAAAAGGGCTCGTGCAGGCGGCAACACTCACAATCTCCACCCGGGCCCGGTCCGGTTCCTCCTTGAGACCAGTTCTAATCACCTCGGCAATGGGTTCAAGGTTTCCTTCATCACTATGGATAATAATTACTCTTTTCATAGCATACAAGATCACCAAGACAAGTCCGGTGATCCTTCGACCTCCTTCTGTAATCCATTTCGGAAGTGTTACAGCAATCTACAGCACCCGTTCTAGCAGAGAGGAGCTCTCCTGATCTAGTTTGGTGTAATCTAGAATATAGCGGTTCTCATTGACATCCTGCAGTAAGAGATATCCTTTGTTAATCACTGTAACACTACCGCGCAGATCCCGGACAACAAATTCCCTCGGACCGAAATTGGTGTCCACCTGCCAGTAGACGATCCCTAAGTCTTCCTTAGCTACCTTTATCTTCTTGATCTCAGGCATATAGTATCGGGCAGCCAAGGCGTCGGCCACTAGCTTCTTCGATGTCTTCTCCAGTTTACTCGGATCCTTAATCATCCCAATATACTCATCGGCTGCATCATGTACCGTAACATACGCATTTTTATGAGTCAACGGAAAGGCCCACCGCACATTCACTTGAGGATAGCTTCGATCAGACGTAGTCAGGCGCAGGACTCCTCCCATGCTCTTGGTAAATTTGAGCGATTCTTCGGGCAGAAACTGTAAGTTCTCCTCGATAGACATCTAGCCATCTACTCCCTTCATCCGGGATATCTTCCGCTGGGTCTGTACTAGATTGTAGTAGACTCCCCGTTTGGCCAACAGCTCCGCATGGGTGCCAAGCTCTACATTCCGGCCCTTCTCTAAAACAAACAACCGGTTGGCATTACGCAACGTGGAGAGCCGATGGGCAATGGCAAAAGTAGTACGCCCTTCAATCAACCGGGCAATGGCCTCTTGGATCTTCTCTTCGGTGTGGGTATCCACTGATGCAGTGGCTTCATCAAGGATTAAGATCCTTGGGTTATGCAGTACAGCCCGGGCGATGGAAATCCGCTGACGCTCCCCACCGGATAGTCTACTCCCCCGTTCTCCTACCGGGGAATCGTACCCGTCGGGTTTTCTCAGAATAAACTCATGGGCATTTGCCACCATAGCAGCCTGCATAATCTCCTCGAGGGTAGCATCGGGCTTGGCATAGGCAATGTTATCCGCAATGGTACCGTTGAATAGAAAAGTGTCTTGGAGCACCACCCCAATTTGCTCACGCAGCTTTCTTTGGGGGATATCCCGGATATCATGTCCATCGATGAGGATCTGACCCTCGTCAACATCATAAAACCGGCACAACAGATTGATCATGGTGGACTTACCGGCACCCGAGTGACCGACCAACCCGATCATCTCCCCGGGCTCCACTTGTAGATCAATATTCCTGAGCACTGGCTTGTGCTTCTCATAACCAAAGGTGACATCCACAAACTCCACACGACCCTCAATTTCATTGATCGGTACGGGTTTTGGCGCATCAGCCACCTCAGGTTTTGCATCCAATACTTCAAAGATGCGCTCGGCTGCAGCTAGAGATCGGGAAGCAAAATCGCTCAGCCGGCTCATCGCCTGTAAGGGTCCGTAGAACATTCCTAAATAACCAATGAAGGCCATCAAGGTTCCAAGGCTAATACTGCCACCGATCACCTGGTGACCACCCACATACCAAACCAAAAGACCCCCCACCCCGGTCAGAAACGACAATACCGGAAAGATCGTAGCCTCCATGGTTCCTGCCCGTACGCCTGCTTCATAGAGTTCGTAATTATGACGGCTAAACTTCTCGATCTCCTTTTCCTCCTGGGCAAAGGCGCGGACAATGCGGATCCCGGCGAGGCTGTCGTTAACTGCACCACTAAAGGAGCTGTTTTTCTGCCAGAATCGCCGATAGATCCCGTGCAGTTTCCGCCAAGCATAGGTGGAGCCAATCACTACTAAGGGTGCCGGCACTAGGACCAACAGGGTCAGCTTCCAGTTCATGATAAAAAGCATCACCCCTATGCCGATGAGGGTAAAGAACTCAACAAGGACGTAATTAGCCGCTTCTAGCAAGAAGCGTTCAAGGCGATTAGCATCATGGGTGACCCGAGCCACAACAGAACCCAATTGCTGACGATCGTAATACCCAATGGACAACTGCTGGAGTTGGGAGTAGACTTCATAGCGAATGTCATGACTAATCTTGCTCCCCAACCAGGCCGATGCTCGTCCCCGGGCGATGGCCACACCAATATTCCCAACCCGAGCCAATAGCAACGCCAGGACGATCCAAGGCAACCAGTAGGCATCCTTGGGTATTAGAACATCGTCCACCAAGTAGCGATTGAGCATGGGTGGAAGAAGGTTGATTGCAGTACTAATCCACATGAGCACTACAATACCAAAAACGTGGGGAAAGTAAGGCCGTGTGTAATTGAGCAGACGTCGCATTACCTTCTTCTTATCTAGGCAAGCCGGACAGACCCCAGTTCGAGGCGGGAGTACCCGGCCACATTTCTCACAAAACATCCTGTGTACATCAGGGGATGGGGGGGGAACCTCACCCTTTAGGCGGAGCTGGTTCAATGCCCGGGCCCCTTCGGCAAACTTCCGGGCAAGGGCATTGCTGTATCTTACCGAGAAAAGCAGATCCGTGGGCCCATAGACATCCAGGAATCCATTTCCTACTAGACCCCGTAGTCTAATGTCTGCAATATCCGTTAAGGGGACTTCCTGTAATATCCTTTCCTCGTCCACTAAGTACAAATGACTTTCCGTCGCCACTAGCCAGGAGACCTTGTTTAAGCCATCTAGAGAAAGATCTGTCTGCAGTGTATAAACCGTGTTCTCTTCACTGCTTTTTGCTAAGGCCACAATCCGTTCAACTTCCGAGGGAAGCACCTGGCTTTGCTCCACCTTAGGAAGGGATGTCGCCTTTTTCGGGGGCTTGGCTAACATCGCATTTGGCATCTAGATACCTCCGTTCACTACCAGTCACTCCTACATTTCGCTTTTTTAGAGCAAATACCTGCCCAATCCCTAGTGAAACCTGCGAACAAGAAGGAAAAGACGGGATTGAATGTCGAACTTAGAACTATGTAGCTTAAGTCAACGGGTTGTTCTAAATAGGGGGACAAGGAAATGCGTAAACAAGTCCAGTTTGCTAATGAGGGCCAGACTATCTTCGGCATCCTGCACTATCCAGAAGATACCACCGGGCCCGTTCCAGGTGTTTTGATCTTGCATGGGTTTACCGGTACCAAGGTAGAGCCCCATAGAGTCTTTGTGAAAATGGCAGAACGTTTGGTTTCGTTGGGGATTGCCGCCCTGCGGTTTGACTTCCGTGGTTCAGGAGATAGCGAAGGCGACTTCGCGGATATGACCTTAACAGAGGAAATCAGCGATGCGGTGGTGGCTGTGGACTACCTGGCAGACTACCCAGGCATTGATTCCACTAAAATGGGCCTCATTGGCCTAAGTCTAGGTGGTGCCGTTTCCGCCTGCACTGCAAAGCTGCGTCCAAATCTTTCGGCTGTTGTACTCTGGTCTGCCGTCGCTGATCTAATGAAAACCGCAATCGGAGACAACGTTAAGGCCCTTGGCGTACCAATGGTGGAAGTTGCCGGCCGCACACTCTATGACTTCGGCGGCAATCTAGTAGGGATGGAGTTCATCGAGGATTTGTCCAATCATAACCCGCCGGAGGAATTGGCCGGGTCCAATGCCGATGTTCTAGTGATCCATGGCGATCATGATCCAACGGTACCCCTATCCCACAGTGAGATCTACCGCAGCGCAGTAGCCGGTTCCTGTGGTAATATAAAGGTCAAGATCATCTCCGGGGCCGACCACATATATAATTCCTATCATCATGAAAAAGAGCTTATCGATACCACCGGTGAGTGGTTGGCGCAAAAACTGAAGGGTTAGTGCTTGTGTTATCTTTCAAAAAAGCCCCCGAGTAAAGGGAGTTAGTCATAGGGATTTACGAAAACAAGTAAATTTTTAACCGACTTTCTTCAAGCGGGGACAAGTAGAAAAGACTGCAATGAAGGATTAAACCTTTAGTGCAGTCTTTCTTTTGTGGCTTTATCTTATTTTGCGAACTCCTCTTAAGATCTTGTGAGGTTATTTGCTGTGTGATATAATGTTCTAAAATATGGTATTGGAGGCCTAATTATGGCTGTTTCATATAATAAACTTTGGAAACTGCTTGTGGATAAGAAAATGAGCAAGGCAGACTTGCGTAAAGCCTCTGGCATATCTCCAAACACCATGACTAAACTGCGTCGGGACGAGCCAGTCATGCTTAATGTTTTGGATAAGATTTGCAGCACACTTAGTTGTAATTATGGAGATATTATGGACTACATTCCGGATGCGGAAAGGGGTGATAATACATGATTGATAAAAAACAAATGACCGAGGAAGATATCAAACTCCGATATATCACTCCGGCAATCACCGCTAAATGGAGCCTTGACCATATAACGATGGAAACAAAAATCACGGAAGGTAAGATTAACCTGAAGGGAAATTTTGTGTTCCGTGAAAAGCCGAAAAAGGCTGACTATATTCTTTATATTAATCCAAATAAACCCATTGCCATAGTTGAGGCAAAGGACAACAACCACACTGTATCATACGGCTTGCAACAGGCCATGACATACGCCCGGATGCTTGATGTGCCTTTTGCCTACAGTTCTAATGGTGACGCTTTTTATGAGCATGACTTTATAACCGGCCAGGAACGAGAGATTCCCTTGTCTGATTTTCCCTCTCCTGATGAATTAATAGACCGGTATCAGATGGGTATAGGTATGACTGATAACGAAAAACAAATCATAGATCAGCCCTACTACACAAGCCAGACAACATATCCACCGCGCTATTATCAGCGCAATGCTATCAACCGCACGGTAGAAGCTATCGCCAGGGGACAGCAGAGGATTCTACTTGTCATGGCAACCGGCACCGGCAAGACGTACACTGCTTTTCAGATTGTTTATCGCCTGTTAAAGAGCGGCATCAAGAAAAAGATACTTTACCTTGCTGACCGAAACATTCTTGTTGATCAGTCGATTCAGCAAGATTTTGCACCGCTGGCGAAAACGATTCATAAAATCAATTTTGCCAAGGATGATCCTATAACCATCACCTCCTATGAGGTCTATTTCTCTTTGTATCAGCAATTGACAGACCGGGAGGATGATGAGTGCGAAAGCGATGAAGACGAAACCGTCAGCCGTCTTGCCAAGCTGTTCCATAAGGATTTCTTTGACCTTATCATCGTAGATGAGTGTCATCGCGGGTCAGCGAAAAAAGACAGCAACTGGCGTAAGATTCTCGAATATTTCTCGTCAGCTACGCAAATTGGTATGACTGCTACTCCGAAGGAAACAAAATATATCTCCAATATTGATTATTTTGGGGAGCCAATATACACTTACAGTCTCCGTGAAGGTATCGAAGACGGTTTCCTTGCTCCGTTTAGGGTTATCAATATCCGCACCAACATTGGTGAAGGCTGGCGTCCATATAAAGGCCAGCGGGACAAGAACGGCAATGAGATTGAAGACCGTATTTATACAAACAGTGACTTTGACTACAACATCATCATCGAAGACCGTACATACGAGGTTGCCAAAGAGATTACGGAATACTTGAAAAGTACTGACAGAATGCAGAAGACGATTGTGTTCTGCGCCAACGAGGATCACGCCGAACGGATGCGGATTGCGCTTAACAACCTAAATGCCGATATGGTCAAGCAGAATCCTGATTACGTGGTTCGCATAACCGGCAGTGACGCGTACGGCAAGAGCAAACTCGACTATTTCATCTCCGTTTCTTCTCCCTACCCTGTAATTGCGACTACATCAAAACTACTCTCTACTGGTGTAGACTGCAAGATGGCCAAGCTCATTGTCCTAGATCAGATGATTGGCTCTATGACTGAATTCAAACAGATTATCGGACGCGGTACCCGGATTCGTGAGAAGGAAGGAAAAACACACTTCACGGTAATGGATTTCCGCAACGTAACACGCCTGTTTGCGGATCCCGATTGGGATGGCCCCATTGAGCAAGATGACAATTACGGTAAAGGCGACAGTCATATTTCCGAACCTGGCCCTGATACACCTTATGGCCCTGACTCAGAACCGAAAGAAAAGCCTATTGTTGACGCAAACGGTTGTAAGGTTGAAATAATCGGCAAGATTGTTTCTGTTTATGACGCTAACGGTAAGCTGCTTCGGCAGGAAAGCATTATCGATTACACCAAGTCAAATATTTTGGGTACATATGCTTCTCTCGATAATTTTATCCGCCATTGGTCTGTCGAGGAGAAGAAAGAAAACATCAGGGCCTTGTTTTTGGAGCGCGGCATCAACCTGGAAAATCTGAAAGCAGATCAGAATATGGCGGATGTGGACGATTTTGATTTTATCTGTCATGTTGCGTTTGGCCAGAAACCGCTGACGCGCCAAGAACGCGCCAATAATGTCAAGAAGCGAGATTTCTTAAATAAGTATAAGGGCGCAGCTCGCGAGGTGCTGGAGGCTCTTTTGGATAAGTATATGAACGCCGGGATATACGAAATCGAGAAAACTGAGATTCTAAAGCTTGATCCGTTTCAGAAATTTGGCAAACCTTCAAGGATTGCACAGTTCTTCGGCGGTAAGGATGGATATCTCAGAGCAATTAAGGAATTAGAAGAAGAACTTTATAAGGTGGGTTAAATTATATGAGCAGTTTATCGAATTTTGTAAAAAGAATCCGTGACATTATGCGCAATGATGCCGGTATTAATGGTGATGCACAACGGATAGAACAGCTTGCATGGATGCTGTTTTTAAAGATATATGATGCCAGAGAAGATGACTGGGAAATAGATGATGATAATTATCAGTCCATCATTCCGGAAGAGTGCCGTTGGAGAAATTGGGCTGCGGATGATAAAAGCGGCAAAGCTATGACCGGCGATACTCTGCTGAACTTTGTCAACAATACCCTGTTTCCCACATTGAAGAATCTTAATGTTACACCAGATACTCCTCTTAAGAAATCTATTGTTAAAACTACTTTTGAGGACGCCAACAACTATATGAAGGATGGTGTATTGCTTCGTCAGGTCATCAATGTTATCGATGAACTCGACTTAAGCGATTATGAGGAAAGCCACGCTTTTGGCGAAATCTATGAATCAATCCTTCGCGAACTTCAGAGTGCAGGCTCTGCCGGTGAATTTTATACACCTCGTGCAGTAACCGATTTTATGGCAAAAATGATAAAGCCAAAGATTGGTGAGAAGATGGCGGACTTTGCCTGCGGTACCGGCGGCTTTATCACAAGCTGGCTAAAGGAATTGGCTCCGCAGGTTAAAACCACGGCAGATCAAGCCGAATATGCTAATTCTATCTATGGCATTGAGAAAAAGCAGTTTCCGTATATGCTGTGCATAACGAATATGTTGCTTCATGGGTTGGATGTGCCAAATATATATCATGATAATGCCTTGTTAAGGGATGTATTAGATTATACCGAGGATGATCAGTTTGATGTTATTTTAATGAATCCTCCTTATGGTGGTAGCGAAAAAGCGGATGTTAAGAATCATTTTCCTGCTGACCTTGCAAGTAGCGAAACAGCAGATCTCTTTATGTCTGTTATCATGTATCGACTTAAGAAAAACGGTCGTGCAGCCGTTATTCTCCCGGACGGATTTCTGTTCGGCACTGACAATGCCAAGGTTGCCATCAAAAAGAAACTGCTATCGGAATTTAATCTGCATACTATAATCCGTTTGCCGAGCAGCGTGTTTTCTCCCTACACATCAATAACTACAAACATTTTATTCTTTGACCGTACAGGGTCTACCACAGAAACATGGTACTACCGTCTGGATATGCCGGAGGGTTACAAGCATTTCTCCAAGACAAAGCCAATGAAGTTAGAGCATTTTGACCCCGTTATTGAATGGTGGAATAACAGACAGGAAATCAATATAGACGGCTTCGACAAGGCGAAGAAATACACAGTAAAACAGCTTACAGATGATTTTGGTTATAACCTCGACCTGTGCGGCTATCCCCATGAGGAGGAAGAGATTCTTGACCCGATGGATCTGATTCAGCGATATGAGGAGAAACGGGCATCTTTGAATGCGGAGATTGACCGTGTACTTGCCGAAATCACGGCACTTTTGGGAGGTGCCAAAGAATGACACCACAGGAATTAAAAAACAGCATCCTCCAGTTGGCAATACAGGGCAAACTGGTCGAACAGCGCCTGGAGGAAGGTACAGCCGAGGAGCTTTATCAACAGATTCAGGCCGAAAAGCAGCGACTCATCAAGGAAGGTAAAATCAAAAAGGAAAAGCCATTACCGGAAATTTCAGAGGATGAGATACCGTTTGATATTCCGGAGAGTTGGAAGTGGGTACGACTTAGCGGAATAGGTACCACTAAAACTGGAAATACACCTTCTAAAGCTTATCCTGAGTATGTG
>JALNWK010000062.1 GCA_023230925.1 Limnochordia bacterium | reverse complement strand
CCTGAGCCAGGATCAAACTCTCCGTTAAATTTATCTAAAGTGCCGAAGCACCCTAGGATCTACTTTGAGCTAAATCCTTAGCTTAATTTAAATCTCAAGGCTTCTCGCTTTTCGTATACTGTTCAGTTGTCAAAGTGCTGATGCCGCCGTTGCGCCAAGCGCATCTGGGCGACGTTCTTTAATGTATCACGTTTAGAAGCTTAGAGCAACCCGCCGCAATGTCGGTTTATGTGTAGTTGTCCCTTCTAGAATGGGTTTTTTGCTATTTAGCTTGATTATGCTCCTTCACAGTTAACAATGGATTCCTGTGCACCGGGATGGACAATAACTATCACAGGTATGATAGAATCATACTTGGATTAGCAGTAGATACTATGTAGCAGGCAGGTGGGTCTTGAAATGCATTCCCTACTAAATGTAGTAGCCATAGCAACTTTCGCTGGCGTAATTGGTACCGCAGGCGGAGGCTTTTTAGTTGCACTAATACCCCGTCCTTCCAATCGGCTAACGGGGCTTTTTTTAGGGTTATCCGGTGGCATTATGCTTTCGATAACATTCCTCGACCTGATCCCTGAGGCCCTTGCCACAGGGTTTATCAGCAGTTCCTTCTTCGGCATCATCGCAGGGATGGCACTAATTTTGTCCTTGGATTATCTCTTACCCCATATCCATTATAGTTCTGACAGCAAAGACTGTCACTTTAAAAAAGTAGGCATTTTACTTGGTATCAGTATCGCCATGCACAATATCCCCGAAGGTTTTGCTATTGGCGCCGGGTTTAGCGCAGAAATCAAGCTAGGTGCTAGCCTTGCTTTTATCATGGCTTTGCACAACCTTCCCGAGGGACTAGCCATGGGAACTATGCTCAAATGCTCCAATACCACACCGGGGTCAATTATCGCGGCAACGGCCTTAGCTGGTCTTCCCACAGGCATTGGTGCCTTAGGAGGACATCTTCTTGGGGATATATCCGCTGCCTCTTTAGCCTGGGCCCTAGGACTCGCAGCAGGTGCCATGCTATACATAACCTTCAGTGAACTATTACCTGATGCGTACTCCCTCGGTGAACGATCCTCCGCGAGCAAGGGGATCATCCTCGGCGTTCTTGTGGCCTTAGTCCTGACCATTACATTGTGACCAGTCAGCCTAACTTGCGTTGCAAGCGCTCTAGTCGGTAATCTAGCCTAGATAAACTATCGTTATTTAGCTTGCGCTGCAGGGGATCACTTTTGATCCGGCAAATAGCCTCATTGACGATTTTGATCGCCTGTGGATAGTCCTTTTCTCTATGTTCGTAGTACTTTGCCAGCTCCTCGAAGGGTTCTAGTTCGAACCGACCTCCTTCAGCGATCAGCCGGTACCACAAATCTATGGCAGGGCCCCATTTGCCCTGTCTTTTATAGATTTTAGCAAGTCTTCCCATGGCTAAGGGACCATAGCTAGAGGGGCTTTTCTCCCTTAGAACTTGTGCATATAGTGCCTCGGCACCTAAAGAATCCCCTAGGGAAGCGCGGTGCTTTGCCACCCGCATTAGCATCTTAGGATCATCAATTAGTTCCGGTGCACTGTATATGCGAATTAGCAATTCAGTCAGGGTAACCATCGATAGGATATCCTGGCGGTTATGTCTTAGCACCTCTTTTAGGGGAGTTGCATCACAGGAAGCGAGATAGTTGAAATAGCGTTCCGGGATCAAATAGCCGGGTACATCATCCCTTCGGCTAAATCCCAACACATTGACCTCCAAAGAAGAAAGGCTACAACTATCTAGTGTGCCCTTCCACAATCGCCTAGCTGGGTGTAGTAGATCCATGTGCATCTTTGGTAGGTGCCATTGGGGAAGCCGCTGGCAGATCAGTCTAGTCTGCAATAGTGGAACATCGAAGGCCTTACCGTTAAATGAGACTAGTCCTGTTTTTGGGCCTAGTTCCTCACTAAGACGGGACAACATAGCCAGTTCCTCACTATAGTCAGGCAAGAAGTATTGACTGATTCTAAAGCCAGTTTCCGTAAAGTACCCTAGCCCTACCAAGAATACATAGGTGCCGGTTCCCCGGCTTAACCCGGTTGTTTCCGTATCTAGAAAGACAAGCTGATCTAGATCCAACTTCTGATCGAAGCAAGGGCTAATACAGTCCACGGACTGACCATGATACCGCAGCAATGAACCCAGCTGTCTGTCTCCGTGATAGTAATCTAAAGGATAATGCGCATCGCAAAGAAGATAGGTTCCCCACTGATTAGTCTGCAATACTCCGCCTAGTTGCCAAGGCAATGCTTGAAAGTCTACTTTCGGGGCAGACTCACAACTTGTTTCAAACATGCGCAATCTATCGGCTAGACTCAACACCTACCACCTCAGCTAGCAATCTGGCTGTAATCTCTTTGTCTTGGCAGCTAGGTCCAACACAGGAGGGACACCCCGCAGGACAATCGCAATGTCTCACTCGCTCTAGAGCACGAAGAAGCAGCTCATTCATTATTGTATACAGTTTCTCGCTTAACCCAACTCCTCCGGGATAGCGATCGTATAGATATACCGTGGGTTGCTGGGTGAAGGGCGAACGAACCTCGCAAAAAACGCGGATATCCGACGCATCACAGGATAGAAACAAAGGAGCAAGGCCAGCCAACAAATAGGCCATACCCACAAGAGCATCCTGTAATTCCTCCTTGGTGTAGCGGTCTTCTATTTCCTCACCCAAGGAAAGCCAACAAGCCGAGGTGTGCATCTGCTCCTCGGGCAAGCTAATCTGCCCCCATCCTAGGTTCTCATGGGTACGGAACCGCACTTTCTTGAAAATAGTCGCAACGGCGGTTACCAATACTTCTCCATGGCAGATTACAGACGGTTCTGTCATCGTCTGCTGGAAAACGTCAATCACCTTCACCGAAACGGCTAGATCCGCGTCAGTGTAATAGTCCACATCAACCTGCTTGACATAGGCCTTTTTCTCTTTGAAATCTAGCTTGTCCACATGGAACTGCTTTCCTTCATGCAAATAGATGGCCTCATCATGAACAGTGGTAAAGGCGCTAAAATAATCGATTTCGCCGATGGCCCTTGGCGTACCCGTACGGGTAATGTCGATAATCACCACGTTATCCGTGGCTGCACTGCGTAGGCTAATCTGGTTAGCCGGAAAGTTGTCACTAGACCAATAATAGCGGCCACCAGTATGGCGTAGTATCCCCTGCCGGGCCAAAAGATCGAGGATTTCACGGCTAATATCCGGACCAAACCCTTCTTTTTCCAGGAAGGGCAATTCGAAAGCAGCGCATTTTAGATGAGCTGCTAGGATCACGAGGTTATCTGGGTTAATGAAGGCCTGTTCTGGAGTGCTCTCGAAAAAGTAGTCTGGATTACTCACGATATATTGGTCTAGGGGGCTACTACTAGCAACAAGAATCGTCGCAGAAGTATTCGACCTGCGCCCCGCCCGTCCTGAGCGTTGCCAAGTGCTCGCTACAGATCCAGGATACCCGCATAGGACACATACTTCCAGCTGACCGATATCTATCCCCAGCTCCAGCGCATTGGTAGAGACGACTACTCCGACTTTTCCCTCCCGTAGTTCCTGTTCAATCGCCCTGCGTTCAGTGGGCAAATAGCCGCCTCGGTACCCCCGCACCAAATCAGGGGAATACAGGTTGCGGGCGGCCCGCTCCTTTATGTAAGTCACCAATATTTCTGTGTTGAGACGACTCCGAGCAAAAACAATGGTCTGTACTTCACTTTTAATCAGCTCTTCGGCCACATCCGCTGTTTCCAGAAGGCTGCTTCTGCGAATACCCAACTCCCTATTGACCACCGGGGGATTATACATAGCAAAGTGTTTCTTTCCCGCCGGAGAACCATTGTCGTCTATCAATTCGATCTCGCATCCTGTCAGGGATGCGGCAAGTTGGTCTGGATTACCGATGGTTGCTGAAGTACAGATATATTGGGGACTTGAACCATAGAAACGGCAGATCCGCTCTAATCTTCTTAGAACATTAGCAAAATGGGAGCCAAATATGCCACGATAGGTGTGCACCTCATCGATCACAATGTACTTCAGGTTTTCAAACAACTTCACCCATTTGGTGTGATGGGGAAGGATACCGGTATGGAGCATGTCCGGATTGGTGACAACAATGTGGCCTGCGACCCGAATCTTCCGCCGGGCATCAACGGGAGTATCCCCATCATAGGTAAAGGTTCTGATTTGTGCACCAAGATCTGTCACAAATTCATGTAGCTCACTGACCTGATCTGTGGCCAAGGCCTTCGTTGGGAAAATGTACAACGCACGGAGGCTATCATCCTTTAGGATTCCGTCTAGTACCGGTAGATTATAACAAAGGGTCTTACCCGAAGCCGTTGGAGTAACAACAACAGTATTACGCCCTTCCAATACCCTTTCAATCGCTTGGGACTGATGGGTGTAAAGCTTCTCGATCCCTCGAGCTCCTAAGACCTCCTGTAGCCGAGGATCAAGACTAGGAGGCCATGGGCCAAAACGGGCCGGCCTTTCTGGAATCGACCTCCAGCAGGTAAACCGTTCCTGTAATCTGGGTGATGTTTTCATATGTGTTAGTAACGAAGCAAGATCCATGCCCAAGCCTACCTTTGCACCGAGAAGAAAATGCTACTCTTTGATTCGTCACCAGAACCTATGTTTCCTTCTTTGGTCCCCGGATAGATGCACCCTACGTTATGACACCGATGAGGCTATTGACAACAAGCCTAGGCCGAAGGAGACAACTCTGTTTAATCCGAAAGAACAAACATCCAGCTGCTGCTTTGACCAGATACTATGGAGCGAAACCACAGACGTGGATTTCGGACGGCTTGGACTTCTCCCCCGCATAATGTCGATACTCTTGGGTGATTTCACTTTATGATCATCTTACCTGAATGATCCAGGATAAGGCCCTGCTAAACCACCCATACTATTTTCAAGAATAAAAGGGTGTGATGGGTATGCAAAATAACCGCAGCAAATACGCATTAGCAACTATTATCGTCATTTTACTACTACTTATCGTGCCGACCATTATCTACATGAAGGATCTCTCTACGATAAAACGGATCCAGCAAGAACCCAAGACAGAGGGAATCCAGATCTATGATGCCAATGGGCAACTAATCGCCCAAACCGGATCCGATGCCGGCAGCTTTGTGGCTATAGATAAGTTGCCATCTCATACAAAACAAGCCTTTCAGGCCGCGGTTACTCTACAACCACCAGGGAAAAACACCCTTACAGAACAGATCACCCAGCAGTTTCTTGTGGGTCCCCACGTTGGCGTCGCTCGGGCACTGGAAAGTAAAATCGGGAACCTAGCGGTTCGCAACCGTCTGTCTGAAGAAGAGAAACTTGCAATACTAATGAATCAAGGGGATTTCGGCAAAGACATCCAAGGTATTACCGATGCTTCCCTTACTTATTTTAATATCTCCCCGACTAAAATGGATTTGGCCCAAAGCGCGCTTTTGGCTGCAATACTAGGTGGACCAGAGGAATACTCCCCTTACACCCATCCGGTTAAGGCGGCTAACCGGCGTAATGAAATCTTAGATAAGATGAATGAACTAGGATATATCACCGCCAGCGAAAGCAAGAAAGCGAAAGAGATTTCTGTAGAGGTGGTCTCGCCCAATGCCACCACCACGAAAAACCTAGCGGCCCTGGTCACTCAACAGCTACAAAACAACAGGGTACCAAATGCAGGGCTTAACGTTATAACTAGTATCGATCCCAATCTGCAAGAGGCAGCCCGCCAAATCTGGCCCAAAAACCTGTCAGGAGTCTTGATTGCTATAGACCCAGCTTCAGGTCTCATCCGTGCATTGATCTCCGAAGGTAAGCAAGATAAGAATCCTACTTTGGAGGAGGTGCAGCCGGGAGCAACCTTTAATCCCATCCTTTATGCTTCAGCCATAACCCAGGGATTTCGGCTAAACACCCTCGTCCCATTTACCCCCAGTCCGACAGGAAACATCACTTTAAAGCATTCTGTAGTCCAAACACCACAAGATCTGCCCCAATGGATTTTAGGGAAGCTAAACAAAGAAGAGTTTACCAAATTCACCAATAGCCTTGGTTTAGGATCCATCGATGCCACAAAGGCCGAAGAGCTAGCCACTGGTCAAGGTGCCATCCCCCTTCTGAACTTGATTGGCGCCTATATCCCCTTTGCGGGTGGTGGCAACTTACTTCAACCCACCATCGTACAAAAGGTATCCGGCATAGATAATGACCAAACGGTGTTTGAACATAAGATTCAGGAAAACGAAGTCATTACTCCCCAAGTGGCATACCTGATAACAGATCTTTTGACTGCGGAATTCACCAAGGGAGTGGCGGCAAAGTTAGAGTTTGGCGGAACAGCAGCCGGTAAAGGCAATGTAGATAATCGGATCTTTATTGGGTACTCCCCAGATCTGTTAGTGGCAGTCTATCTTGTTGAAATACCCGAAGAATCCGACCCATCGGCCAGTTCCCTTTGGAAGCAGTTTATGGACGAAATAGCAGCGGAGGATACAGATGGGTTCCAGAGGCCAGCATCTATTGTACAGGGAATCGAAGTAGACATCTACACCGGTTACCTGGCTACGGTAAACTGTCCTGCTAAGGAAAACAGCGCATTTATTCAAGGTACCCAACCAACAACTCCTTGTTACCTACATCCTGCCCAAGCCGTTTCTAGATTACCTGTTACGCCACCACCGCCAAGCCCAACTCCTACCCCAACACCAACTCCTGAACAGGAGACACCAAAGGAAGAACCTGAAGAACCCGTGGAGCCAGAAGCACCCAAAGAACCCGTAGAGCCAGAAGAACCTAGTGAGACCGAGGAGGGTAAGGGGAATACGTCCCCGGACGTCTCTGGGCGATAAACTCCGACGGATTGATCCAGTATTTGAGCAATTCGTCTAGATCAAATGCCTGCCCCCCAACTCTGGGCCAGGCATTAGCGGCTAAAGGAGCCGTTCTAAGTTCAAAATGCAAGTGAGGAGCAAACCGACGATAGGGGCCTGTTCCGATGGTACCAATGATCTGCCGCCGGTAGACTATCTCTTTTTGCTCTACATACCGCTCATTTAGATGGGCATATTGAGAATAGATGTAACTACCATCCTCTAATACATGCTCTATCTGTACAATATTGCCCATGGCCCGATTCCACAAGGAATCAACAACTAACCCATTGGCCACCGCGTAAACAGGCAGGCCGAAGTCGTTTCCTTCAACGGTATTCCAATCCTCCCCCGGATGCCAGGAGTTGCTATGGTAACTCCACTCTAAGAAAGCATATCCAGTAATGCCCCAGCCATCTCCGTCGCGATTTCCCACGGGGAAATCAAAGCCATCTACAACCGGTCGGGCAATACCGTCGGGTCCAACGATATACCCCTTGCCTTTGTAATCTACCGCACCGTCCACTAGCAGAAAGAACACAATTACGGATAAGATAACTGCAATAAGTATACGCACGTCCTCACCCCAAGGGAAGTATCCTCGTACGATTATATGATTGCGAGAAGGGGTTTCATGCTGGAAAGGTGCATCCGGGATGAAGTATCATCCCGGATGCAAGACCGTGATTATTTGAATTGGGGCAGCCATTTACTTTGAGAAGCGAACAATTCATCAACCATATCTTCTATTTCCTGTAGTGACAGTACTGCTGACGTGAGGGGGTCGTGGGCAATAGCTTGGAATACCAGCCGTTTATTGCCCGTTAAGGATGCTTCCACGGTCATGTCGGCCATGGCCACATGAATCTGGTTCAGTATTACCAGCTGTGAGGGTAATGCTCCCACAACCATAGGAGACAATCCGTGGGAATCCGCATAACAAGGTACCTCAACGCAACTACCAGTGGGTAGATTGCTGATGAACCCATTGTTTGCTACGTTTCCATTGAACCGGAAGGGCGCGTCTGTTTCCATGGCATTGATAATCTGTGAACCATACTCGTTACTCCGGTTGAAGTTGATCTTGTCTTCGCCAGAGGCCATGCGCTCCAGGTCTTGGGCAAAATCCTCCCGATCCTTGCCGTACAGCTGAAGGATAAAGCCTGTTCCCCCATTCCAACTGCCACCCGGGGTATACTTTTGCAGTAGATCCGGGCGTTTCCTAAACCAGGGGTTATACTCTGAGTTGTGTCCGCTTGATTCGGTGACGAAATAATCTAGGTGCTTAAACATTTCAAACCTGGTGGTATCACTGTTATATATTTCCTCATCGGCGATTTTTTCCCTTAGCGTTGGGTACACACTCTTACCATTGTGTTCCGCCTTGAGGAACCAAGCTTGGTGATTAATCCCAGCCACAAGGTAGTCAAACTCATCATAGGGAATCCCCACCCAATTGGCAATTAGGGCGGCTGTTCCTTGTACACTATGGCAAAGCCCTACATTCCTAACAGAGGTGGCTTTGTTCATAGCAGTACAAAGAATGCTCATGGGATTGGTGTAGTTGAGCACGAAGGCATTAGGTGCATACTTCTCTACATCTCGACAGATATCCAGGATCATGGGTATGGTCCGTAACCCGCGAAAGATCCCGCCGGGGCCAGTAGTATCACCGATGCATTGATCCACACCATATTTTAAGGGTATTTCAATCTCCGGTTTGATTGCCTCAAACCCATTTGCCAAGATCATGATGATTACATAGTCGGCACCTTCGATTGCCTTTTTCCGATCCGTAGTGACTTCGAATTTGGCTGGATACCCTCCTTCATCGATGATCCGTTTTGCAATCCGCTCAACATATCCGAGGCGAAACTCATCGATGTCCATCAGTGAAAACATACAATCTTGTAGTGCAGGGAAAGATAGAATGTCAATCATTAGCCGCCGGGAGAAACCCAGGCTGCCAGCTCCTATAAATGCGATTTTCTTCACGTTCCACGGCCACCTTTCGCAAAAGTCAGTTCATCTTTAATATACCCATTTCAGATTACTTTGCTTGTCTGTTTGTGTCCTTTTGCTGCTGGAACGTGTCGGATTGTGACCCTAGATATCGATCACAGCCATCTTCAACGGTGGGGTACCGATTACCACCCCGCCAGGAGCTTTTTACTTCATACTCTCGCCGGTAAGTACTAGGTGCAACACCTACATAACGAGAAAACAACTTTGAGAAATGTTGTTGGTTCTTGATGCCCACATCTTGGCAGATATCAATAATGGAAAGATCCGTTGTAACTAGTAATTTCTTCGCCTGTTTGATCCTTAGTCTGGTTAAGTATTCATTGGGTGTCTGATTCGTGACTTCTTTAAAGATACGACTAAAGTAGCTGCGGTTCAATTGCAGGTGCTTACTTATGTCCTCAATACTTAGGTCCCAACTGTAGCGCGCGCGCATGAACCTGATGGCTCGGTTCACATGCAAGTTGGGTACGTCAAAGCTTCGCAAGGGTTGCCCGATGGTTAAAGATAGCTCCGCAAATAGTCGCCAGAATGCTAGATCGATGAGTAGTTGTTCCTCGCGACTATCTAGGAGCTCAACGAGGTCCGCTAAGGCTTTACCTACTGTTCCTGTATCCGTCCCCTTCAACCACGGGTGACCGTAGGCAAAGGGCCACTGGGTTTGGTTAAGCTTCCTTGCTACAGAAAGAGTAGTGATCACTCCACTGGGATCGTATTCAAAGAAGAACTCGCAGTTAGTGATGCGGCATTCCTTAACCACGGGGAGCTTACCATGATATACTCCTCCGTTAATCACAACAAAGTCTGAGGCTTGTAAATCTACCTGTTTTTCGGGAAATTCCAGGGTAATCTCTCCGGACTCCACATACATTATCTCCGCCTGGCCGTGGCCGTGGGAAGTCAGGGAGTAACCCGGTGCGAAATTCCGGCGGTAGTAATACACGATATATGAACTATAGGGGCATGCCCACAGGGATTTAGAATAAAGATCGCATGGGTGTTCCATCGTCAACCCTCCGGCTAAAGCGTTAAAACACCAGCTTGGTCCTTCAACCAATGGGTAGTGAGCACCCTAACCCTTTAGCAGAAAGGCATACTCACTACCTCCGTCTAGACCAAGTATACCAAATATCTACTCATCCTGCAGATTCCAAGCTACTTTGTTGATATCGTCAGTGTATATGGCTGCCTTCTAGCAACGCGATCATCGTAGTGCGTAACCTCGATGAAATAAGTACCCGCTCCCAGCTTCCTTTGAATCTCTGCCTTCTCCCCGGCTTGGGCGGCATAGGTCCAGTAAACTGCAGTATTGTTGTTTCCATCTGCAAGGGACTATCACCTATAGTCTCAATGCTGACCTCACTCTCTGCGAACAGAGTATAGGAATACCAATCCCGGTCTCCTGTTGGAAAGATAGTACCCTGAACCGGCACCCCAACGGTAATAGGAGCCGCCTGGAAAAAACGGTTATTAGGTTCAAATGTATCCACAACTTCCTCTAAGCTAACTTGAACCTGATAAGGCAGAGTACTCCGTCTGTTGTCGCCCCTTTGTGCGATCTCGAGAACACATTTCCCTGGTAGCGCTTGAATGGTGGTATTTAGCTTGTCTAGCGAGTTTTCAGTATAGATCCAGTTTGCAAGTGCCTCGGAGACAACCCGAAGACCCATCAGCATAGCTGAATCCTTTGAAGAGACCTCAATGTGTAGGAAACCCATCTTCTCTGTGCCAATTTCATACCAATCTCTATCCCCCACAGGAAAGATATGTGCTGATACCATCTCTCCTAAGGAAATAAAGGTGCGCTGACTAAGATCATTGTTTGGTTCAGACTCATCAACTACCGGCGTCCATGTGCTTTTTGTGGTATAAGCCTGAGTAGAGCGACGTTCATCGCCGTAATACTGTGCTTCCACAAATAGCAGTCCCGGTTCAAGGATATCCATCTGGTTGGAGACACTCTTGCCAAAATCCTCTGCGCTAGTCCAGTTTACCCTTGTATAATTATCTGGGGAAACCAGCCTAAGGCTAGGCCGGATAGCTGGATCAGGACTGGATAGGGTTACCACCACCTGCCCAGGCTGCGGGATGCCCAGGCAATGCCTTTCCCGATCACCCCGGGGAAAGATGTATCCGGTTACTTCTTTGTCCACCTCGATCCATTGCGCTTGAGTAAAGAGATCGTTCCTTTCAAAAACATCATCGAGCTCCAGAAACTCAACTTCGATCTCATAGTCGATTTCTCCATTATCTCCATATTGTCCAATCTCAAGATAGAGCTCTTCTGAGCGTTCCTTGTAACCAATGTCAATGGAAGCATTGAGACTTTGTCCCACGTCAGGAGCACTAACCCAGTTAAGCAACGTGTTATTCTCTGGTCCGAGCCCTTTGAATAAATGCCAGATAGAGTCTAGTGATGGTCACAGTGTTTCGGGAAATCACCCTGTGCACTGTAATCTATAGTGTCTAGTTTACATATCAAGGTACAAGGACACCTTTTAGACGTTTTCCCAACAACCTTGGGAAACAGATCTTGCTGCCGCCGACAGGACCTGCTGCACATGATAGGCCTCAGCAACACCCGGGCTTGGGGGAGTCCCTAACGCAATACTTGTTAAGAAAGCATACTGAGCAGCGATATGATACCTCATCCACCCGATCTCATGTTTTGGTCCTGGGAAATCGCTATCGTCGTATCTGTTCACACACTCAATTCTGCTGTAACCTCTTAGCCCCCCGTAGGGGTCTCCTGGTAAAGCGGCATTGTAGTAATAAAGCCAATTAGGTTCCATAAGGTTAAACCTCAAGGCTCCAGAGCTACCGTAGATGCTAAAGGATAAATCATTATTGGAGCCTGTGGCAAAGCGAGAGACCTCAATGACCCCCCGGCCCCCCTGCTCCATGATCGCTTCGATCATGCTGTAGTCATCGACATCGACTGATTCCATTACTGAGGAGCCCTCTGATGAGGGTCTTTGCTTAATGAAGGTCTGGCTTGACGCACGCACCCGGGCAAAATCACCTAATAGGTACGCCATTAGGTCAACCACATGGGAGCCCAAATCAAACAATGCACCACCACCAGCCAGGGATTTTCGTAAACGCCAACTCATTGGCCGATCTTTGTCGGTGTACCCAGCATGCAGATAGGCCGCGTGAAAATGATATACCTCCCCCACCGCGCCTTGTTCAATTAACTGCTTTGCTCGCATCACGGCAGGAATGTATCTATATTGAAACCCTACTTGCACCTTTTTCGAGCTTCTGCTCGCTACCTCAAGAATCTCTTCTGCCTCAACCGCGTCTAAAGCCAAGGGCTTGTCCACATAGACATGCTTGTTTGCCTTTAGGGCAGCAATGATCATTGGTTTATGCAAGTAGTTAGGGGTGCAAATATCTACCACATCGATCCCGTCACGGGCCAAAAGTTCTGCATAATCCGTAGTGACAAAGTGGAAATTGTGGCTTTGTTGGGCCTGTTTGATACTTGCTCCGCTGCGACTACAAACCCCCATAACTACTGGTTCAAAGGTGCGCGTTGGGTAGTACACCGGTATGCTCATATAGGCAGCTAAGTGCACCCGACCCATGAAACCATAGCCAACAATCCCAATTCCCAGCTTCTTCACGAGTATCCCCCTTATGTCTTCATCGACTCTCTACTGTGTTAAAATTCGACATTCCCCCTGGATAATTCCTGCAAACCACTCCAAATAATGACTAAATGATGTCTTTATGCAAAACCCAAGAACCAATCCGGCCGATTTTGGAAGTATCATTTCCCTTGGTTTGGTCAATCTATTGATGGGTGATGAATTTGTCTGTCAATCTAGTTGTCTTCGTTCGCTCCGTGTTTGCCTTTCTAACTTTATTCCTCTATGCACGGATATTGGGCAAGAAACAAATTGCAGAGCTTAGCTTCTTTGACTATGTTAATGGTATCACCATTGGCTCTATTGCGGCGACGATGTCCACAGACCTCTCAAGTATTGCCATGCACCATTGGGTGGGCCTTACTACCTGGGCAGGTCTTGTAATAATCATGCAAGTAATCACAATTCGTAATCGTCGCTGGTCTAATATTATCCAAGGGGAATCCGTGGTGTTAGTTCACAATGGCAAGATCCTCGAACGCAATATGGAAAAGGCCCGCTATCCAATCGATACCTTGATTAGTGCTTTGCATGGCAAGAGTGTTTTCAACATCATGGATGTGGAATTCGCCTTACTCGAACCAAGTGGACAACTTAGTGTACAACTCAAATCCCAAAAACGCCCCGTAACACCGGAGGATCTAAATCTTGAAACCAACTACGAAGGCGTAAACGTGGAGGTAATCGTTAATGGTATCGTCATTAACCAGAATCTAGAGCAGTTAGGGCTTGATCAGAAATGGCTTCAGGATCAGTTACAGCAACTGGGGATAAAAAGTATTAAGGAGATATTCTATGCGGCAATAGATACCCAAGGCACTCTATACGTCGATACGGTGAAGGATCGGTTGACTTTCCCAGGTACCGTTAATCCCAGTGACTATGAAGGACCTGATTGAGGGAGGTTGGATCATGCTGCAGCGCGTTCTTCTGTATTCCGGGGTCGTTGTACTTTTTGTTGTGATGGTTCTCGTCATGAACATAAGGTTCTTAATTGAAGGTCCGATTGGGTCAGATGTTACGGTCCCGTCCTTGTTTGGTAAACTGCACAGACAGGTGGGTGCAGAGGACTGGAATCAGGCTCAAAACACCCATGAACAACTGCGCAAGACCTGGAGTAAATTTCTCACCCAGGCGCAGATTAGCCTGGAAAAATCTGAAGTAGCAGCCTTTGAGGAACAGCTAATCCGCTTACAAACCGCCTTGGAGTTTAGTGACAAGGCCAAGGCCATTGAAGAGATCAGACTCATGAGTCGTAACTGGCTAACCCTTGGGCAATAGCTTTAAAATGGTCTGCGCCGATGGGAGATGCTGTCCGGCAACAAAGTGCCCTTCTGCAAATATTTGCGTTGGGTCTCAAGGATATACTTGATGATGGCTTCTTGTTGTTTTTGCGAAATATCCAGGAAATCCATCGCGGCCCTATTCTGTTTGCCAAATAGGGTTTCCTCGATCCGCACAATGCGGGCATCAACCTCTAGGGGTTCTGTATCCGGGGCTAGTTTAAACTTGAGCTCCACCTCTTCATCAACCAAACCCTCAAAGGCACTGAGAACAAGGGCTCCAGTAGCGCTCAAATTCACAATTCGTCCGGGCACACCATTAACCAAAACAGGCAATCTAGTATCTACACGGCAGTATCTCCGGGCCCTAAGGGATTCCACTGTACGCGGTATTTGCGTTTTCAACAGTACCATGGATTTGCGATCTTCAACGGCCAAAACCCGAACCCGTGCGATGTAAGTGATTTCATCCGCATCTTGGTGGAGACAGATTATACTGCCTGGCTTGATACGCCTTCCCGCTATCTTGGATACCGTCAGGTACAAGAAATCCTGATCCCGTTCGTTGATTGTCCCTTGGTACCTTTTCCGGCTGCGTAAGCCCAGTTCAATTAGTACGGTAGTTCCCTCAGAGAAAAATTTGGTTGTCTCTCCCATTTCTGACACCTTTATCTTATTATGGTTATACGTTTATTATACCTAGAAACGCGCTCCTTTGTATACCCCCTTTGGGGAGGGAAACAGGACCCCGTCAAAGTCAGGATGTGTATACACTTAGGGTAGGTGCTCCGTTTTAGAGTTGTTCTGTTTTCAGAATGGGATTTCCGTTTCGAACAATGACGTGGATTACTACGGCTAATTTT
>JALNWK010000061.1 GCA_023230925.1 Limnochordia bacterium | reverse complement strand
CGGGGATCTGGAGTTACCCGAGGGAACAGAGATGGTTATGCCTGGCGACCGGGTGAGTGTTAGTGTAAAGTTAATCACACCGATTGCGATGGAGGAAGGACTACGCTTTGCTATTCGAGAAGGCGGTAGGACTGTTGGAGCAGGAGTTGTCACGAAGGTAATAAGGTAATTGGTCAATTACTATTTTTGGACAGAAGATAGGTAGGGATTACCCTACCTATTTTTCTCGATGGGAGCTTGCGTTTCGCCAGGGTTGACAGTCTACGTTAGATATGGTAGTCTCATTATTATGCACAAACGTGCGCTTAAGGGAGATATGTGGGTCTTTTTGGCGATGGAGGTGTGAATATGGCCCGGGCCGCTTTGAATCTAGAATGCAGTGAGTGCAAGAACCGCAACTACAGGACTATGAAGAATAGGACTACCACACCCGATCGGTTGCAATTGAAAAAGTACTGTAGGTTTTGCCGAAAGCATACCGAACATAAGGAGACTAAGTAGGTATTTTCGGTAATCCGACGGAGGGATAAGCCATGGCTACCGTACCAAATAAAGACAGTGGCTGGGAGCGCGTAAAGAGGTTTTTTCGAGAAGTCAGAGCAGAAATGCGCAAAGTAGTCTGGCCGGATCGGCAAGAGCTTATGACTTATACAGGAGTGGTCATTGTTACTGTAGTCATCGCTGCGGCGTTTATTGGTCTAGCTGATCTTGTTGTTGCGCAGATCTTACGGTTACTACAGACCTTGGGGGGGTAAGGAGACGATTTGATCTCCGTCCGCATGGGAAGCGGTAAACAATGGTATGTGGTTCACACATATTCAGGTTATGAGAACAAAGTTAAGACAAATCTTGAGCGACGTGTTGAATCCATGGGTATGGGCGAAAAGGTGTTTAGGGTCTTTGTGCCTACAGAAGAGCAGTTGGACTTTAAAGATGGGAAAAAACGCGTCATCGAGAAAAAAATATTTCCTGGGTACGTACTAGTCGAGATGATTATGACCGACGATTCATGGTATGTGGTACGTAATACACCGGGGGTTACTGGATTTGTTGGTTCCGGTAATAGACCCGTACCCCTTAAGGATGAGGAAGTTGAAACCATACTCAAACAGGTGGGTATGGGAGAGAAGCAACGCAAAGTTGCTTACGAAGTGGGACAGAAGGTCAAGGTTATTGACGGACCCTTTGTTAACTTCTCCGGTAGGGTTGAGGATGTTAATCTAGAAAAGGGTAAGCTGCGTGTTTCCGTATCCATGTTTGGACGGGAGACGCCCGTTGAACTAAACTTTGATCAAGTCCAGAAGTTTTAGAATCGGTGTGTAGGGGGGGTAGAATTGTGGCCAAGAAGTTGGTAGCGATTGTGAAGCTTCAGGTTCCCGCTGGCAAAGCGACTCCAGCGCCTCCTGTGGGTCCAGCTTTAGGACAACACGGGGTGAATATTATGGAGTTCTGCAAGAGCTTTAATGCCCGGACGGCTGATCAGGCAGGAATGCTCATTCCCGTAGTCATTAGCGTATTTGAGGATCGATCTTTTACCTTTATTACGAAGACGCCGCCTGCGGCAGTACTACTGAAAAAGGCAGCGGGGATCGAAAAGGGTTCAGGTACTCCTGATGACGTGAAAGTGGCGACGGTTACCAAGGCCCAGGTACGGGAGATCGCAGAAATCAAGATGCCGGACCTCAATGCAGCAGATATTGAAGCTGCAATGAGGGTAGTTGCAGGTACTGCACGTAGTATGGGCATCAAGGTCGTCGAGGCGTAGCCTCGTGATTGTGGGAGAAAGGAAACTTTCGATATTACCACAAAGGAGGAAACAACATGGCAAAGCATGGTAAGAAGTATCTAGAAGCACTTAAACAAGTAGACCGGGAGAGAGAGTATGAACCCGCTGAGGCGCTTTCTTTAGTTAAGAAGATTAGTTCAGCTAAGTTCGACGAGACAGTCGAGGCTGCAATAGAACTTGGTGTAAACCCACGGCATGCGGATCAGCAAGTGCGGGGGACTGTGGTATTGCCCCATGGAACAGGTAAGCAAATGCGGGTCGCGGTCTTTGCCAAGGGCGATAAGGCAAAGGAAGCTGAAGCAGCAGGGGCTGACTTGGTTGGCGCTGAAGATCTTGCCGAGCAAGTGGAAGCTGGTAAGATGGATTTTGATATTGCGGTTGCAACCCCAGATATGATGGGTGTTGTAGGTAAACTAGGACGCATCCTAGGACCGCGGGGCTTGATGCCTAACCCAAAAGCAGGAACAGTTACTATGGATATTGGCCGTGCTGTAGAGGAGTTTAAGGCTGGAAAAGTGGAGTTTCGTGTCACTAAGGCAGGCAACATGCATGTGCCAATAGGTAAGGTTTCTTTTGAAGATGAGAAGTTAGTAGACAACTTCAGGACCTTGATGAGTGCAATTGTGCGAGCCAGACCAGCGGCTGCCAGAGGAACCTATTTGAAGAGGATTACAGTCTCCTCGACTATGGGTCCAGGGGTTAAAATTAGTCCGTCGGTTGTGGTAGCTGCGTTTACTGAACGCTAAGTAGTAGTTCCAAAAAGTGAATATACATTGAGTAGCCACAGACAGCAGGCGCCATGATATGGCTTAATCACGTACGTGACCAGCCGAGGCTTTCCGAAGTAGTTTTTGTAGCGGGATCTGTTTGTGGTGATCGCGCTTTTTTTATTGTCCGAAGCCAGGTGGCAACACGTAAAAGGGGGTGACTTGATGGCAGTAACAGATAAAGCAGCTGTCGTAGAGGAACTAAGGAAGAAGTTCGAGCAAGCCAATAGTATTGTTATTACGGATTACCGAGGCTTGAATGTATCTGAAGTGACAGAGTTACGTCGGCAGTTACGCGAAGTCGGGGTTGAGTATAAGGTGGTTAAGAATACTTTGACCCGTCTTGGTGCGCGGGAGGCAAACATTGAAGGCCTAGATGAGTACTTGACGGGCCCAACGGCGCTAGCCTTTTCCTACGATGATCCTGTGGCCGTTGCCAAGATTTTGACGAGCTTTGCCAAGGACCATAAGAATCTGGAGTTGAGGGCAGGCCTTCTTGAGGGGAAGTTGCTTGATGTAGCAGAAGTCACAGCACTTGCAACGTTACCATCCCGAGAAATCTTACTCGGTCAGGTGGCATATGGATTTATGTCCCCGGTATCTGGGTTTGTGAACGCGCTAAGCGGAATTGTCCGCGGATTAGTATACGCACTGGATGGAGTGCGACAACAGAAGGCCGATGCGGCCAGTTAATGAATTAAGGGAGGCAACTTTTGATATGACAAAAGAAGATATTTTAACGGCTATTGAAAACATGACGGTTCTTGAACTTTCCGAGTTGGTAAAGGCACTGGAGGAGAAATTTGGCGTTAGCGCTGCTGCCCCAATGGCTATGGCTGCTGTGGGTGCTGGCCCAGCTGCTGAGGCTGTTGCCGAGGAGCAGACAGAATTTGCAGTTGTTCTAAAGGGTATAGGTGACAAGAAGATCCAAGTGATTAAGGTCGTCCGAGAGATTACTGGTCTTGGACTGAAAGAAGCAAAGGCGCTAGTCGATGAGGCTCCAAAGGCAGTTAAAGAAGGAGTTTCCAAAGAGGAAGCCGAAGAAATTAAAGGCAAGTTAGAGGAAGCCGGCGCTGAAGTCGAAGTGAAGTAGAGATATAAGTAAAAAAGGGAGGATCAAATAAATCCTCCCTTTAGATTCAGAATATCGGTGGTTACAGTAACTCCTCATAAACCGGGCATTATAGGACATACTAGGACGTACATTCTCAAAACGACGACAAACATCCTGTTGACATTACACATTCCTCTATGGTATCATTCAAAGGTGTTATTTGATTCGGTGGCTCGTTGTGCCCTTTTTTCGGAAACTGGAGCCTATGCATAATCACTCATATATCTATTAGTTCTTCGATGAGACGGTTTTTCCTGCAAGGGGCTGCAGATTTCCTCAAAAAATTTGGCGGTGTTTACTGATCAACGACGCTGTTTACCATCGATTAAAGAGTATAGATTTGTATTAAGGCGGAAATTCTACATGCTGGTGGGTTTTCGCTTTTTGTTCTGGATGAAATTGGTGGGCCCAGGGCTGGTCTGGGACCGGTCTGTTTTTGTTAGAGTATATATCACTGGGAAGCGAGGGTGATGGTTATGGCTGTTGATGTTAAGCTTGGAGAGACGACCCGGCGTTCCTTTGGAAAGATTGAAGAGATCCTGGACATGCCAAACCTGATCGAGATTCAGCGGAAGTCCTACGAGTGGTTTCTAGAAGAAGGACTTGTGGAGATGTTTACGGATATCTCGCCTATTCAGGATTTCACGGGTAATCTGGTGTTGGAATTTGTTGCTTATGAGTTGGGTGAGCCTAAGTATTCTGTTGAGGAATGTAAGGAACGGGACGCTACTTACTCTGCTTCCATGCGTGCACGTGTGCGGTTGATTAATAAGGAAACTGGCGAAATCAAAGAGCAAGAAGTGTTTATGGGGGACTTTCCCCTTATGACTGATAAAGGTACGTTTATTATCAATGGTGCTGAACGGGTGATTGTCAGTCAGTTGGTACGATCCCCAGGGGTATATTTCAACTATGAGCAAGATACCTCAGGAAAGTATCTTTTTACCGGGAGCATCATCCCTAACCGAGGAGCTTGGTTAGAGTTTGAAACGGACAAAAATGATGTAATCTACGTCCGAATCGACAGGACCAGGAAGCTGCCGGTGACTGTCTTGCTCCGTGCTGCAGGGTATGGAACCAATGCAAAGATTACCGAGCTGTTTAATAACGACGAGTATATCCGCAATACTATTGAAAGGGACAATACTGAGTCCCAGGAAGATGCCCTAGTAGAAATCTATAAGAGATTGCGGCCGGGGGAACCGCCTACACCCGAGAGTGCATTGTCCTTGTTTGAAACCCTGTTTTACGATCCTAGGCGTTACGATTTAGCTAATGTGGGCAGATACAAGATTAACAAGAAGCTATGTCTAGGTGAACGGATTCTCGGGCAAAGGTTAGGACAGGACGTCACTGATAAGGGAACGGGCGAAGTCGTCGCCAAGGCCGGTACTAAGGTTAATAGAGAGATCCTGCAAAAGATAAATAGCATTAAGACACCCTATGTATTCTTGACGGGGGTGGACGGCGAGGAAGTCAAGGTAATCCGCAATTTTGGCGATCCAGAGGATAAGACAATAGGTCCTTCGGATATGGTCGCCACCGTTAATTATATCGTATGTTTGATGCACGGGGTTGGACAGATTGATGACATTGATCATTTAGGTAACCGAAGACTTAAATCGGTGGGTGAACTCCTACAGAACCAGTTCCGTATTGGTCTATCTAGAATGGAACGGGTTGTCCGAGAGCGAATGACCATTCAAGATGCGGAGATTGTTACACCCCAAGCCTTGATCAATATTCGACCAGTAGTAGCTGCGGTGAAGGAGTTTTTTGGTAGTAGCCAGCTTAGTCAGTTTATGGACCAAACGAATCCTTTGACGGAGCTTACCCATAAGCGTCGACTGAGTGCCTTAGGGCCGGGAGGATTGAGCAGGGAAAGGGCCGGTTTTGAGGTGCGGGACGTACATCATTCCCACTATGGTCGGATTTGCCCGATCGAGACTCCCGAGGGCCCGAACATTGGTTTGATCAACTCCCTTTGTACCTATGCTAGGGTTAACGACTTCGGTTTCATCGAAACACCTTATAGACGAGTAGAATCGGGGAAAGTCACCGACATTATTGAGTATCTGACTGCCGATGAAGAAGATAAGTATGTAATCGCCCAGGCAAACGAGCCTATTGATGAAGATGGTAACTTAGTCAATGAACGGGTTACCAGTCGGTACAAGGATCAGATCACTATGGTCGATAGAGTAGATATCGACTATATTGACGTATCTCCAAAGCAACTAGTTAGTGTGGCTACTGCTTTGATCCCCTTTCTTGAGAACGATGACCCTAGCCGGGCCTTGATGGGTTCAAACATGCAACGTCAGGCAGTGCCCCTACTTCGCCCGGAATCACCCTTGGTTGGTACAGGCATGGAGTATAAGTCTGCCGTTGATTCGGGTGTTGTGAGTGTTGCTAAGCATAGTGGTACTGTAAAAAAGGTTAGTGCATCTAAGATTGTGGCTGAATCAGATACAGGCGCAATCGATGAGTATCGTTTACTGAAGTTCGAACGTTCCAATCAGGGTACGTGTATCAACCAAAGACCCCTAGTAAGGAGAGGGCAACGGGTGGAAAAAGGCCAGGTTATTGCCGATGGTCCCTCCACTGAACTAGGCGAAATGGCCTTAGGTCGTAATGTGCTAGTAGCCTTTGTACCCTGGGAAGGATACAATTATGAAGATGCGATTTTGCTAAGTGAGAAACTAGTCAGAGAAGATGTGTTTACCTCGATCCATATTGAAGAATACGAGTGTCAGGCCCGGGATACAAAACTAGGCTCTGAGGAGATTACCCGGGACATCCCTAATGTCGGTGAGGACGTACTCAAAGACTTAGATGATCGGGGTATTATCCGGGTTGGTGCCGAAGTGCGGCCTGGGGATATCCTGGTGGGTAAGGTTACCCCCAAAGGAGAGACTGAGCTTACCGCGGAGGAGAGGTTGCTTCGGGCGATTTTCGGCGAAAAGGCTAGGGAGGTTAGGGATACTTCCCTGCGGGTGCCCCATGGTGAAGGTGGGGTCGTTGTAGATATTAAGAGCTTCTCCCGAGAGAATGATGACGAACTGGCACCGGGCGTAAATCGATTGGTTCGTGTATATATTGCCCAGAAAAGGAAGATCTCCGAAGGAGATAAAATGGCGGGCAGACATGGGAATAAGGGAGTTGTAGCCCGGATCCTTCCTGAGGAGGATATGCCCTTCTTACCCAATGGAACACCGGTGGAGATTGTCTTAAACCCCCTAGGGGTTCCCTCACGAATGAACGTGGGGCAGATCCTGGAGACCCACTTAGGTTGGGCGGCGAAGGCCCTTGGGATAAAAATGGCAACCCCTGTTTTCGATGGCGCATCGGAGAAAGAAGTCTTGGCCTGTCTAGCCGAAGCAGGGCTTCCCGAGGACGGAAAGACAGTTCTCTATGATGGTCGGACCGGCAGAGCCTTCGACTTCCCCGTAACCGTTGGCTATATATACATGATGAAGCTGGCCCATCTGGTGGATGACAAAATTCACGCGCGATCCACTGGACCATACTCCTTAGTCACACAGCAACCCTTAGGAGGAAAGGCTCAGTTTGGCGGACAGCGGTTCGGAGAAATGGAGGTATGGGCCTTAGAGGCCTATGGTGCGGCCTACACCCTACAAGAGCTACTAACAGTGAAGTCTGATGATGTGATGGGCCGGGTTAAGACCTATGAGGCCATTGTGAAGGGTGAGAACATTCCCGAACCTGGTGTGCCCGAATCATTCAAGGTGCTTATTAAGGAATTGCAGAGTTTGTGCTTGGATGTCAGGGTGCTCAGCGAAGAAGCCGATGAAATCGAAATTAAGGAAGACGAGGATATCGGCGAAATGGCCAGGGAGCTAGGTTTGGATATCCATGAGATTGAAGGTATTAGCGAGGATGGATATGACGAGGATATGGGTTCCATTGACTCTGAGGATCTGGACGAAGTCAGTGAAGATGAAGATGATTCGGATTTTGATCTAGAGGATTTAGATGAAAAGGAATAAGATCATGATGGTAATCGGAGAGCACAGTATTGTGAAGGGCGATTGCCCCAGGATACGATACATGCCAGCTTTATTTACCATTCTTAGGGGGGGACTTACCCGTGCTGGATGTAAATAACTTTGATAAAATCCGGATTTCCATAGCGTCGCCGGAGCAGATTCGGCAGTGGTCCAACGGAGAAGTCAAAAAGCCGGAGACCATTAACTACCGTACCCTTAAACCCGAGAAGGAAGGATTATTCTGCGAGAAGATCTTTGGACCGACCCGGGATTGGGAGTGTCATTGCGGGAAGTACAAAAGGGTGCGGTATAAAGGAATAGTCTGTGACCGTTGCGGAGTTGAAGTAACCAGAAACAAAGTAAGACGGGAACGGATGGGCCATATTGAGTTGGCTGCACCAGTATCCCATATTTGGTATTTTAAGGGGATCCCCAGCCGGATGGGGTTACTACTTGATATGTCTCCAAGATCCTTGGAAAAGGTGCTTTATTTCGCTGCTTATGTAGTTATTGATCCGGGCGAGACGCCGCTTACCGTTAAGCAGTTGCTTAATGAGAGTGAGTATAAGGAGTACTCAAGCAAGTACCCCAATGGATTTCGCAGCGGGATGGGCGCTGAGGCGATCAAGGAGCTCCTTAGCCAGACGAATCTAGATGAACTTGCCGAGGAACTCCGAAAAGAGATTCGAGACAGTAGTGGACAGCGTCGCATCCGGGCTATTAGACGACTTGAGGTCACCGAGGCATTCCGCCGTTCGAATAATCGGCCTGAGTGGATGATTCTGGATGTCATTCCGGTGATCCCTCCAGATCTTCGCCCCATGGTACAGCTTGAGGGTGGCCGTTTTGCCACCTCGGACTTAAACGATCTCTATCGAAGGGTGATCAATAGGAATAATCGCTTGAAGCGATTGCTGGAGCTTGGCGCTCCGGATATTATTGTTCGTAATGAGAAGCGAATGCTCCAGGAAGCAGTAGACGCCCTCATTGATAACGGTAGAAGGGGTCGACTAGTTACCGGACCGGGAAATCGACCACTAAAATCCCTAAGTGATATGCTTAAAGGCAAACAGGGGCGTTTTAGACAGAACCTATTAGGTAAACGAGTGGACTATTCGGGCCGGTCGGTAATTGTGGTGGGACCAGAGCTGAAAATGTATCAGTGTGGTCTCCCGAAGGAGATGGCCCTTGAGCTATTCAAGCCCTTTGTCATGAAGCGTTTGGTAGATAAAGGATATGCCCACAATATTAAGAGCGCCAAACGGATGGTTGAGCGGGTGCGTAGCGAAGTCTGGGATGTGCTGGAGGAAGTCATTAAAGAACACCCTGTAATGCTAAATAGAGCGCCTACCCTACACCGTTTAGGGATTCAGGCCTTTGAGCCAGTGTTAGTAGAGGGGCGGGCAATCCAGATTCATCCCTTGGTTTGTTCAGCCTATAACGCGGACTTTGATGGTGACCAGATGGCGGTGCACGTGCCTCTCTCTGCCGAGGCGCAGGCGGAGGCCAGATTACTGATGCTCTCCAGTCATAATTTGCTGTTACCCGCCAGTGGGCGACCGGTGGCAACACCTACCCAGGATATGGTTATTGGTTGCTATTACCTCACCCAGATTCGACCAGGTGCAAAAGGAGAAGGTCGTTGTTTTTGCAGTCCTGAAGAGCTGATTATGGCCTATGATTCAGGAGACATTTCCCTACATGCCTTGATCAACGTCCGACTTAATGGCAAGCTGGTCGAAACGTCGACGGGGCGCGTACTCTTTAACGAAATCCTTCCGGAGGATATGCGTTTCTATGACCGGGATGTTGACCGAAGCGAGTTGGGAAGATTAGTGGACCGACTCTATCGGCGGTATGGGAATGCAACCACCGCGGAGGTGCTCGATCGCATTAAGGGAATCGGTTTTCACTATGCAACCCGATCCGGTACCACCATTAGCGTGGTTGACTTAGATGTTCCGCCAGCGAAGGTAGATATTCTAGAGAAAGCTAACGCAGAGGTGGAATTGGTTGAAGAACAGCACAAAATGGGGCTGTTGACCAACGACGAACGTTACCAGAGGATTTGTGACATTTGGACCTGGGCCAAGGATCAGGTTACCACGGCCATGGTTAATAACCTAAGTTCCTTTAACCCAGTGTATATGATTGCCCACTCCGGAGCTAGGGGAAACGTATCACAGCTTAGCCAGCTTGCGGGAATGCGTGGTTTGGTAGCAGATCCTACGGGTAAGACAATTGAAATTCCGATTACCTCTAACTACCGGGAAGGACTTACTGTTCTTGAGTACTTTATTTCCACCCACGGAACGAGAAAAGGCTTGGCGGATACGGCCCTGCGAACGGCGGACTCAGGATATCTGACACGTCGCCTTGTGGATGTAAGTCAGGATGTGATCGTTCGTGAGGAGGATTGTGGTACCGATGTAGGCATTAGAGTGGGGGCGATTGTTGATGTTACTCCCGATGGTTCCCTTGATATTGTTGAGCCTTTGAGGGAACGGATTATCGGTCGAGTAGCCTCGGAGAATATTACGGATCCAAGAACTGGTGAAGTAATCGTCTCTGTTGGAAGAATAATCGATGAAGAGCTTGCTACGATGGTGGAAGACGCTGGTATTGAAAAGGTCACCATACGTTCAGTGTTGACCTGCCGTACCAGACATGGAGTCTGTGCCCGTTGCTACGGACGCAACCTTGCCACCGGTGATATGGTGGAGGTAGGAGAGGCCGTAGGGATCATTGCAGCCCAGTCTATTGGTGAGCCAGGCACCCAGCTAACAATGAGAACCTTCCATACCGGTGGTGTAGCTGGTGAGGATATTACGTCGGGTCTGCCCCGGGTTGAAGAGCTCTTTGAGGCTCGAAAACCTAAAGGACAGGCGATTATGTCCGAGGTTGACGGGAAGATTAAGATAGTGGAGACCAAGGGAGCTCGGAAAGTCATCGTAATAACCAAAGACGGTGAGGAAAAGAGCCATACCATTCCCTACGGCGCCCGTTTGAAAGTGAGAGACGGACAGACCATTGAAGCCGGGGACCAATTAACGGAAGGCCCCTTAAATCCCCATGACATCCTAAGGATTAAAGGGGTTCGGGCAGTTCACCTGTATTTACTCAATGAGGTACAGGATGTCTATCGGTCCCAGGGTGTTGATATTAACGATAAGCACATTGAGGTAATCATTCGCCAAATGCTTAGGAAGGTGAAGATTGAAAAGTCCGGTGACACGGAGCTTCTGCCGGGAAGCCTAGTGGATATCTTCGACTTTGAAGAAGAGAACCAACGGGTTACGCAAGAAGGAGGCGAACCCGCCTTATGTAAACCAGCCCTTTTGGGTATTACTAAGGCATCCTTGGCTACGGAAAGTTTCCTATCCGCAGCTTCGTTCCAAGAGACGACCCGGGTCTTAACCGACGCAGCCTTGAAGGGTAAGGTGGATTCGTTAGTTGGCCTGAAGGAAAACGTCATCATTGGAAAACTGGTTCCCGCAGGAACAGGAATGTCCCGGTACCGCAATATTAGGGTGTACCCAGCAGAGGGTTTGAAGACGGCTGCCACAAGTGCCGCGGAGAAGTCAGAGGTATCTGCCTCTATTGAGTCTTGACACATGCAAGCTAGTGGTGCTAAAATGTCAAAGTATGTGTTGGGGCATATGTGAAGGCGCAACTACGTGGAGAACAAGCGGCCTTGGGCCGCTTGTTCAATGTGGGAGTGAGGAGTTATGCCGCACCGGCTGGGTGATGGGAAGACGGTTGTCGGACTGAAACAGACTACCCAGATGGTTAAGGAGAACAGAGCAAAGGTTGTTTACGTTGCTAAGGATGCCGATGAGGTGTTATTAAAGCCTCTTATTGAGTTGTGCCGACAGGAAAATGTTGAGGTTGTCACAGTTGACAGCATGCATGAGTTGGGAGTTTTTTGCAGGATTGAAGTTGGAGCTTCAACCGCTGCAATTTATGAAGAGAAAGGAGGGGTATAATGCCGACGATCAATCAATTAGTCCGCAAAGGGCGTAAGGGTTTGGGGAAAAAGAGTGACGCTCCCGCCCTACGATATATTCATAATAGTATCCGTAATGAAATCAGACGGACCGATGGCGCCCCACAAAAACGCGGTGTTTGCACCCGTGTTTCTGCAGTAACACCGAAGAAGCCTAATTCCGCCCTGCGAAAGGTAGCTCGTGTGCGACTCACCAATGGAATTGAGGTTACAAGCTATATTCCTGGTGAAGGGCACAACTTGCAGGAGCACTCGGTGGTGCTCATTCGTGGTGGTAGGATTAAAGATCTACCAGGTGTGCGCTACCACGTGGTCCGGGGAACACTAGACGCAGAGGGTGTAGATAAGCGACGCCAGGCACGGTCGAAATATGGAGCGAAAAAGCCCCAATAATGGCAGGAGGGTTAGTGAATGCCGAGAAGAGGTAATGTACCAAAGCGGGATGTTTTAGAGGATCCTGTTTACAATAGTAAGATTGTAACCCGTCTAGTTAATAAGGTGATGATTGACGGGAAACGAAGTGTGGCGGAGCGAACAGTATATAGTAGCCTCGATTTGGTTCAAGCTAAGATGCAAAAAGAGCCCCTGGAGGTTCTTGAAACTGCGATGAAAAACATCCAGCCTGTCTTGGAAGTGCGACCCCGGCGGGTCGGTGGAGCCACCTATCAGGTTCCCATGGAAGTAAGACCTGAACGCCGGAGTTCATTAGCATTTCGCTGGTTGATAGAGCAGTCACGGCAACGGGGTGAAAAGACCATGGCCGAACGCTTGGCTGGCGAGATTATGGAAGCAGCCAACAACACTGGCGGTGCAGTTCGCAAGAAGGAAGAAATGCACCGTATGGCAGAGGCCAACAAAGCTTTCGCGCATTATCGTTGGTAATTGCGGGCCTAAGTTGCCCGAGGAGGGAAAGTTATTGGTTAGTCAAGTTCCACTGGAAAAAACGAGGAATATTGGGATCATGGCCCATATCGACGCGGGTAAGACGACTACCACTGAGCGTATCTTGTTCTACACTGGACGTCTACATCGACTAGGTGAGGTTCATGAGGGTGCCGCGACTATGGACTGGATGGTACAGGAGAAGGAACGGGGAATTACCATTACTTCTGCTGCAACTACCTGTGTATGGCGGGATCATTATGTCAACATCATCGATACGCCCGGACACGTGGACTTTACTGTGGAGGTAGAGCGTTCGCTGCGTGTGCTTGATGGCGCCGTAGCGGTTTTCTGTGCCGTTGGCGGTGTTGAGCCTCAATCTGAAACCGTATGGCGGCAAGCAGATCGCTATGGGGTTCCTCGGCTTGCCTATATTAATAAGATGGACCGTGTCGGTGCTGACTTTGACAGGGTTGTTGATATGATCAGAACCCGGCTGGGTGCCAATCCGGTACCTCTTCAGATCCCAATAGGTGCAGAGGATACTTTCAAGGGTCTTATTGATCTGGTTCGGATGATTGCCATCACCTACGATGATGATCTGGGTACTGAACGTCACGTAGGGGAGGTGCCAGATGAGTATGTGGAAAGGGCACAGCTGGCCCGGGAACAACTAATAGAAGCTTTGGCCGAGTCTGATGATGAGTTAATGGTGAAATACCTTGAAGGCGAAGAGCTTACCGAGGAAGAGATTAATCAAGCCATAAGAAAGGCTACATTATCAGCGAATATTGTTCCGGTGCTTTGTGGTTCGTCGTTTCGAAATAAGGGTGTACAATCATTACTCGATGCAGTTGTGGATTATCTACCGTCGCCCACAGACCTCCCTGGAGTGTCTGGGGTAGTTCCAAACTCAAAGGAGACGGCAGAGAGACGTCCAGCTGATGATGAACCCTTTGCTGCGTTAGCGTTTAAGATTATGAATGACCCGTATGTAGGCAAACTGGCTTACTTCCGCGTCTATTCCGGACGCCTTGGCGTAGGTAGCTATATATTAAACTCAAGCAAGGGTAAGCGTGAGCGGATTGGCCGTATCTTAAGGATGCATGCAAACCATCGGGAAGATATGACCGAGGTATCCAGTGGAGATATTGTGGCAGCGGTTGGGCTTAAGTTTACACAGACGGGAGACACGTTGTGTGACCTTGAACACCCAATTGTTCTTGAGTCTGTAAAGTTTCCTGAACCTGTAATCAATCGTTCAATTGAACCGAAGACTAAGTCTGACCAGGATAAACTGGCGGTGGCGTTAGCTAGGCTTTCTGAGGAGGATCCGACGTTCCAGGTGAGAACCGATGAGGAAACGGGACAGACGATCATATCGGGGATGGGAGAACTCCATCTTGAGATTATTGTTGATAGACTACTGCGTGAGTTCAAGGTAGAAGGCAATGTCGGTCAACCCCAGGTAGCCTATCGTGAGACGATTACAGAGGGTGCTAAGGTAGAAGGACGCTTCATTCGGCAATCGGGTGGGCGCGGCCAATATGGTCATGTGGTGATTGAGATTGAGCCCTTGGAGCGAGGTAGTGAGTCTATCTTTGAGAACAAGATTGTAGGCGGAGTGATCCCCAAGGAGTATATCCCGGCCGTTGAAGCTGGAGTGAAAGAGGGCTTAACCGCCGGTGTGTTGTCCGGGTTTCCTGTAGTGGATATAAAGGCGACCTTGGTAGATGGATCCTACCACGAAGTAGACTCATCGGAACTAGCTTTCAAGATTGCGGGCTCAATGGCGATTAAAGATGCTATTCGTAAGGCAAAGCCGGTGCTCCTTGAGCCTGTGATGAAGGTGGAGGTAGTTACACCGGAGGAATTCGTTGGAGATATTTGTGGAGATATCAATGCCCGTCGGGGTAGAGTAGAAGGTATGGAACATCGGGGAAATACGCAAGTGGTGCGAGCCCTCGTTCCCCTAGGGGAGATGTTCGGTTATGCTACAGATGTTCGTTCTCTCACCCAAGGGAGAGCTACCTATGTAATGCATTTTTATAGTTACGCTGAAGTACCCAGCAGCGTTGGCGATAAAATTATGGAGAAATACTCCTAACAGTGAGTTTAGAAGGAGGCACTAAAATTGGCGAAGCAGAAATTTGAAAGAACTAAACCACACGTAAACATTGGAACCATCGGTCACGTAGACCATGGTAAGACTACCTTGACCGCAGCGATAACAACAGTTCTTGCGCATGTGGCTGGAGGCGCG
>JALNWK010000060.1 GCA_023230925.1 Limnochordia bacterium | reverse complement strand
TAAGTTGGGAATAAAGTGATCCATCAAGGCCTAACATCCTTCTAGGTGGATCACTTTCAGATTAGAAAAAGTGGATCACTTTTACGTTAGAACGTGGATCACTTTTATGTTGACAAACACATGATCACCTTAAAGAGAAGGGCTGGGAGGACCTTGCCTATACTTATTTGATCGATGAACCTATTAAGGAGATGTATCCGAGCGTAACGACGTTTACCAAATGGGTGCATGAATTCGCACCCGGTTTGCCCAACATGATCACCAAACAGCCGGATCCAATGATGCAGGGTGTGGACATTTGGTGTCCCTTAACTCCCTCCTTAGACCTGCCAGAATTGGAAACCCACCTTGAACAGGGAGGAACGTTGTGGACCTACGTGTGTAGCGGCCCAGGTAGACCCCATGCCAACTTCTTCCTACATCAGCCGGGAATGACGAACCGCATTCCTTTGTGGTTGGCATATAAATATGGTGCCGAGGGCTTTCTCTACTGGGAACACGCCTGGTGGTATGGAAGAGATCCCTGGACTGATCAAAGTTTCCAAGGAATGCCGGACACTTGGGGTGATGGGCTGCTTGTTTATCCTGGACCCGATGGCCCGATTAATTCCATTCGTTTTGAAATTGTCCGGGAGGGAATCCAGGATGTGGAGTACTTCCTGTTCCTTGAGGACCTTGTGAGTAAGCTTCCCCAAGACTCCCCTAAGCGAAAGCAGGCTGAGCAGCTGCTTATAATCGGGGATGACCTTATTAGAAGTCCTAAGGACTGGAATCCCGATGCCAAGGCGTTCCTAAACAGGAAGGCGGAAGTGGCTAGGCAGATTGAACTTTTGCTCCAGGACTAATAACAGTGGCAAGGCTGTCCAAGACAGCCTTGCCGTTTAAGATCAGGGAACAAAGAGCCGTACTTGATTTACGTACTGCAAGACAACAAGGGTGATATCCAATGGGGATAGGTGAAGCCTTCGAACTAGATGGACGCCAGGGTGAGCTGTTTCAACTTAATACACAGTGCAAACGCTCGTTGTATCAACAGATTGCAGACAGGCTCAAAGTCTATATTAACGAATGGGGATTACAACCCGGGGACAAACTGCCTACGGAACATGAGTTAGTAAAGATGTTTGGTGTGAGTCGTCCCTCGGTCCGGGAAGCCCTTCGCTTACTCCAATCCCTAGGTGTGGTAGTGATTAGGCAACGGCACGGAGTTGTGGTGCAAGCGCCTTTGGTCAGTGACCTGATGGAGCAGCTTGCCTATGGGTTGCGTTTTGTCTCTGAGCCCCAAAGCTCCCTTTGGGAGGCACGACTGGTACTAGAGACCGGTGCGGTACCGTTGATTAGTGCTCGGCTAACATCCGAGGGCTTAGAACGACTTGATCAGATCCTACAGGAGATGGATCATGCTATTTTTGCCGCGCCTAGGTTTACACAACTGGACATGCAGTACCACCGAACGTTAATGGAGCTTGCTGGTAATGATATAATTTTGGAGCTGGCCAAGGTGATTGAAGACTTCTTCAGTCATCCCCGAAACCAAATCAACGCGACATCCGGTCAGCGTCGTCTGTTTATCGAAGAACATTGGGGTATCCGGAACGCTTTGGCTGCACATGGTTTTGCCCGGGCCCAACAGATTATTTACCGGCACCTGTGGCGATATCATGTGGCCTGGGGAGAGGAGCCCCAAGTGACTGTGCAAGAACAAGCATAGCACTCGGGGTAATTTTTGGGGGGTGGCATGCATGATTAGCTACTGGATAGCTAGTTCCATGGAGCGGGTGTTTAAAAGATCAAGACCTAGGACAAACCGTTATCTACGACTGGATCTTGGACGCCGGGATAAGGCTTCCTTTCAAGTATGTGTAAGAAACTCCACAGAAGAGAGCCTCGCAGTAAATGTAGTAGTGAACTCTGATGTCTTTGATGTGGGGGTGCGGCGTGTGGGGTACGTACCCTGTGCACACATTAGCACCGGGCATAGGGATGATGATATTGATGCCCTAGGATATGTGCCGGGATTCATTCCCGATCCATTGTTTTTTGAGGTGGAGACCACCTTAGCCCGTAATGAAACCGAATCCTTCTGGATTTCCTTAAAGAGCCCCGAAGACTGTCCCTTGGGTCTTCATCGGATTAGTGTCATCTTGCAGGTGAGCAATGACGCAAGTTACACCGTTGAAGCCGATGTGTTTGTACACCCGGTAACTTTAGAGAAACGCAGGGATTTTCCGGTTACCCATTGGTGTTGCACCGATGCCCTATGCGATTGGTATGGGGTAGAACCCTTTGATGATAGCTTTTGGAGGATCGTAAGACCATACATTACAGACCTGGTGGAGCATGGTACAAATGTATGTCACACACCATTGTTTACGCCCCCTACCGATGGGGTGAAACGTCCCACGCAATTACTCCGTGTGCGCAGAAGCACCGATGGTAGCTATGAATTTGATTGGCGCGATGTGAAGCGGTGGGTGGATCTAGCGAAGAATTGTGGGATGGAGTACCTCGAATGGACGCATCTTTTCTCCCAATGGGGAGCTAACTACGGGATCCGGATCTATGAGAACTATGATGGTCAATATGAAGAACGGCTCCTTTGGCCAGAGGATACCCAAGCAGATTCCCAGGTATATACCGAGTTTCTTGCAGAGTTTTTACCTCGGTTCAAAGGTTTTCTAGATGCAGAGGGGCTAATGAACAGATCCTACTTTCATCTTTCCGACGAACCCCAGCTAGAGCATTTGTCCAATTACAAAAGGGCACGGGAAATCCTAAGGGTTCTTGCTCCGTGGATGAAAGTGATGGATGCTCTAAGTCAGCCAGACTTTACGGAACTAGGACTGACCGATATTCCAGTGGCCAGTATTAGTACATCAAAGGACTTTTACGAGAAAGGCATTCCCCGCTGGGACTACTTTTGTTGTCAGCCTCGGGGACGGTTTCTGAACAGATTTGTGGATACACCCCTAGCGAAAATACGGGGTGCTGGTTGGTTGTTCTATCGCTTTGAGTCCTTGGGATTTTTGCACTGGGGCTACAACTATTGGTATAAGCATGGTACCACCGAGTTGATTGATCCTTACAGGGTATTCGATGGTGAATTATGGCCAATCTTGCCCAACGGTGATCCCTTTGTTGTTTATCCTGGTGCCAATGGTCCAGTTGGTTCCCTTCGTTGGGAAGTCTTCGCGGAGTCACTAAATGACTATACCCTGCTGCAGACACTCAGATTACGCAGTGATGACTCTAGTCTTTCTTTCTTTAAGGCCTATGATGATTACCCGCAGGATAGAAGTTGGTATGAACTGACCCGTGCGGCCCTGTTGTTTGGTAAAGGTGAGTAATGCATCCAAATACCACTAAAGTTGAGCGGGCTTTTGGGCGTTTGGAACGATCGAGTTCTACTCTAGTTGGGCAAGTTCCTAGAAGAACCCTGTTGGGTATCGGAAATCTACGAGATGGTAGCCCAAACTGCTCGGGAAGGAAGGTTGTTCGTTATTGAATGCTGTCCGCGTTTTTAGGGGTACTCCAGGAAGGAAACAGGGTGGGTCGACACGAATAATATTCACGAGTATGAAACGGGGTTACACATGGACGAACGCCGTTCACCATGTATGTAAGACGAGATCTTGTAGGGCGTGACCGATTATCCCCAGGGGTGGTATATACCAGGGCCTTTTGGTAATTAAGGTTACATAGAAAGAAGGGCTGCCAATGAAGCTTGCGGTAATGTTGATGTCCTTTGAACAAGAGTTGAAAAGCAACGAGATGACTGTCTTTGACGTGATCGATTGCTGCGTTGAACTAGGTCTTCATGGGATTGAATTCAGTAATAGAGAAATCGCCCAGATCCCGGAGCAGCAGTTGCGAAGCCATCTAGAACAGGCGGGGCTTGAACTTGCGATGTATATAATCATCACTGATTTCGTCTCCCTCAACCAAGATGTATTAGCCCAGACAGTATCTGAAGTTAACCGGGAAATCGACAAAGGACATCGTCTTGGTGCACGTCAGGTCTTGCTTGTGCCCGGCAACCCGAAACCAGGGATCTTAGATGAAGAAGGACGAGAGGCCATCGCCCGAGGGTTACAGGATTGTGCCAGTTATGGAAAGATGCGGGGGATCAAGGTCACAAATGAGAACTTCGGGGCCCATGCAACTTTCCGGGGGCGTATCGAGCAAATGGAGGAGTTCCTCCGCAAGGCTCCTGACTCGTGGTTCACCTATGATGACGGTAACTTCCTTCTGGCAGGACAAGATCCCCTAAATGCCCTCGAGTGCCTATCTTCCAGGATGGTGCATGTGCACTTAAAGGACTGGATTATTGTAGATGATCCCCTTGTCGGTGTGTTCCCCATGGCGCACCGACCTGGTTACTTCTATAAGGAAGCAATTGTGGGTGAGGGAGTCGTGCCCACTACAGAAATTGTGGCAGCACTTAAGAAAATGGAATTCCCAGGCTTTCTTTCCATTGAGCATGGAGGAACGATTCCGGGAAAGGAAGGCCTTGCCCGGGCTGTGGCGTACCTCAGACCCCTTATGGGAAGCTAGGTGAGGCCAGAGTACCGATAGGAATAGGTCTTGCGAATGGAGGTGTCATGCTTAGTCGAGAGAGATTTGGATAGGGGAATTGGATCTGTTACCCTGTGTTAGCCTGGAGAGTGATGGAGGCTATAAGCAACAGATCATTAACCTACAGGGATCGTTGCAAAGGATTCTGTAGGAGCATCACAGCACTTTGAAGATTGGACCTTATATAGGTCAGTTTTATGGAGGGGTAGAAAAATGATCAGCTGTTGGACAGCTAGCTCCATGGAGCGAGTATTCAAAAGAACAAGACCAAGGGCCAACCGGTATATGCGATTGGACCTCGGGCGTAAAGATAAAGCTTCCTTTCAAGCTTGCATCAGGAATGCTACAGACGAGAACCTTACTGTGGATGTAGTAGTGAACTCCGATGTGCTTGATGTCCAGGTGCGCCGGGTAGGACACGTACCCTTTGCCCGGTTTAACACTGAAAATCGGGAAGATGAGCTAGACGGTCTAGAATACATCCCGGGATTTGTCCCTGACCCGTTATTCACGGAGGTGGAGACCACTCTAGCCCGCAATGAAACCGAGTCCTTTTGGGTTTCCGTAACAAGTCCTGAGGATTGTCCCCTTGGTGTGCACCGGATTAGTGTTATCTTCAAGCTAAGTAATGGTGAGACCTATGCTGTGGAAACCGATGTATTTGTCCATCCAGTGGTGGTGGAGAAACGCAAAGATTTTCCGGTCACCCATTGGTTCTACACCGATGCCCTGTGTGACTGGTACGGGGTAAATCCCTTTGACAGTGGGTTTTGGAAGATCGTAAAACCATATATTCTGGATCTTGTGGAGCATGGTACCAATGTACTTCATACACCCTTGTTTACTCCCCCTACCGATGGGGTCAAACGTCCTACCCAGTTGCTACGGATTCGAAAGAATGATAATAGCTACGAATTCGACTGGAGCGATGTAAAACAGTGGGTGGAGTTGGCTGAGGCATGTGGTATGGAATATTTTGAGTGGACCCATCTTTTCTCCCAGTGGGGCGTTGAGTGCGCGATTCGGATCTATGAAAACTACGATGGCGTATATGAGGATCGATTACTGTGGCCGCCGGATACTGCAGCAGACTCCGAGGTATATACAGGGTTTCTCTCGCAGTTCTTGCCTAGTTTTGAGCGCTTCCTTAATGAAGAAGGAATTATGGATCGCTCCTTCTTTCATCTGTCCGATGAACCGCACCAACAGCACTTACCCAATTACAAAAAGGCGCGACATATCTTAGCTGAGCTTGCTCCCTGGATGAAAGTGATGGATGCATTAAGTCAGCTTTCCTTTGCCGAATCAGGATTAACGGATATTCCCGTAGCTAGTATCAGCACATCGAAGAAATTCTACGAGAAGGGTATTGCCCGCTGGGACTATTTCTGTTGTGGACCCCGGGGACCATTTCTGAACCGACTGCTAGATACACCCCTAGCCCAAATCCGCGGGGCTGGCTGGCTGTTTTACCGATTCGAGTCCCTAGGATTCCTCCATTGGGGCTATAACTACTGGTACAAGCGGTCCACAACCCAGTTAATTGATCCCTATCACGTATTGGATGGGGAAGCCTGGCCACTTTGGGCCTATGGGGATACCTTTGTGGTTTATCCTGGTGCTAATGGTCCGGTTAGTTCCCTTCGTTGGGAGGTCTTTGCAGAGTCCTTGAACGATTATGCACTTTTGCAGACTCTGAAGATGAACGTCGATGATGCGAACCTGTCTTTCTTTAAGGCCTATAACAACTACCCGAAGGATGGGGACTGGTACCAATTGACCCGGGCGGCTTTGCTAGCAAACGGGGGTAAGTAGTTCAAAGACGTATACTATTCCTTTGAGTTTACCGGGTTCTTGGTATCAGAACCCGGTAAGTCCCCATCAAAAGATACTTTTCATAATGGTTTGATAATCCCCAAATGGGCGATTACCGTTTATACACAAGACCCTTTCTTTTACAGCTAAAGAAGAGAAAAGGGGCCCTAAGCCCTCGGTAGAAAACGGATACAGGGCCGTTTAGTCTGGAAAGTGCAGTAGAAGAAATGACAAGAGGAATGAGTATGTTCCTCGAATACCGAGCTACAGTAATAGGGTGCGCTCCTTTAAACGGTGGGGAAGCACCTAGTTCTTCAAGGTTAGAAGTTGGGTCCAATGAATCAGGTGCTGCTTAAGGCGGCTAGTTTTAGTTCATGGCGAGGAGAGAGTCAATGTGTTTATAACAATTAAAAGTCATTGGGATCGGGTGGTACCTCGGCCAGCAAAGGTAGTCCAAAGCGAAGGACACGTCGAACTAGGAGAAGGCTGGGGCTTAATTGGCGGAGATGCACAAATTCGACAGGAGTGGATCGATACCTTTCGCTTGTCCCCAACGGTCCAAGATAAGAATGTAACCCTAAGCTTAGGGGTAATGAATCCAGAGGCCTATGAAGTTTCCATTGAGCAAGAGAACCTAAAAGTGGTTGCAGGTAGCCAGGTGGGATTAGGACATGCGTTAAAGACCCTGTTCCAGTTTTCCCCTGATGGTCGGTTCCCGCAGGCAAAGATAGAGGATGCTCCTTCCTTAAAGATGAGGGGGTTTCACATAAACTTTGATAGTTTTCGGCAGATGGATATGGATGAGGCTAGATATGTGTTGAACAATGCCGCAAAGTTAAGACTGAATACCATACTCTTTGAGTATTCCAACCGTTTTCCATACCAGAAGCATGCTCGGATCAAGGCTCCTACGGCTCTTTCTACCGATAATGTAACCGAGCTACTGGGAATAGCTAAAGCTAATGGCCTAGATGTCATTCCCCTGCAACAGTCCATCGGGCATCTGGATTATCTTCTACAACATGATCACTATGCTTGCATCCGGGAAGAAGAGGTTCATAAAGATCAGGTGTGCCCCCTGCATCCTGATTCCTTCAGGATCTTTGCAGAGCTCGCCGAGGAGGTCTTATCCCTTCATCCTGGCATCAAGCACTTCCATATCGGGGGCGATGAGGCCCGGCGTATGGGCACTTGCCCAAGGTGTAAGGAAGAGGTAGAAAGAAGGGGTGTAAGTAGGCTGTATGTGGACTACATAAACAGGGTGAGTCAATGGCTTAAAGACAGAGATGTTACACCAATAATCTGGGATGATATGCTCTGTTCTCATCCTGAGGCCCTAGATGATCTGGATCGGAATATTATTATTATGTACTGGGAGTACTGGACCACCAGTAAGAGTAGTCCATACTTCATTGCCAGATATGATAGAAGCGGAAAACCGGTTACTATTTACGATAAAGGTTGGGACTCTACTTGGAATGATGAGCTCTCCGATCTTGAAAGGACCATGATGAAGAATTTTGGTACAGCCGTACCCCTAGAGGAAAGCTTAGGGGAGGACTTCCTTTCAGTATATGGTCCCTATCTCGGGGAGGAGTTTCCCAAACGAATTAAGGGGTATCCCTACCTTGAGTTTTACCAGGATAAGGGATTCAAGGTCATTGGAGCGCCCACTACTCTAGGCAATGGAGATTGCTACCATACGTTACCCAATTACTGGAGATTCATACCGAATATCAAGACGGTGTGTGAGCGATGCCTAGTGGCGGGTGCAGAGGGAGTCATCACCACAGCCTGGTACAATTATGTACCCGTCATGTTCCATCTGGGTATGGCGGCTACTGCTCAATTTGCTTGGGGACTTCCTGAATGGAAGTAGGTCGGACTTTAAGATGGCAAGCAGTACTTGAGGAAGTGGTAGCTCTGGGCCACGCACAGTCAGTGACTTTGGGGCCCGCGCCGACTTCCGGGGTCGTGTTGAGCAGATAGAGGAGTTCTCCGCAAGGCTCCCGACTCTTGGTTCACTTATGATGAGGGCAATTTTTCTCTGGCAGGACAAGAACCCTTAGAGGCCTTGGAGCGTTTATCTTCTAGGATGGTACATGTACATTTGAAAGACTGGAATATTGTAGATGATCCCATCGTTGGTGTGTTTCCCGTGCCGTACCGATCTGGTTACTTTTACAAGGAGGTAATTGTGGGTGAAGGAATAGTGCCCACTAAAGAGATTGTTGCAGCACTTAAGAAGATGGACTTTCCAGGCTTCCTTTCCATTGAGCACGGAGGAACGATTCCAGGAAAGGAAGGTCTTACCCGGGCTTTGGCGCACATCAGACCTTTTATGGGAACCTAGGTGAGCGCTAGAGCACCGATAGGAATAGGTTTCGATACCGGTATATGCGGTCGTTATCGGGCAATTCGTGCGGATCGATCTATTGGATTTGTTGTGAATCCTTGGTCTAAAGGGTCTATCCGTGTCATGATTTAGTATTACTGTGCATCAGCACTATGTTTTAGCCGGTTGTTCCCATCCCAATTGCGGAAGTGCTGATCAAACAACTCGACGAAGAGGATCCCCGGAACCGTTGGTATGCAAGGCCTTATTCAGGATGGCTTTATTGGATCGCTGCAAAAATGGTGGTCGCGATGGTTTGACAATCCCTACATGACCAATTACAATTGATACATACGATGTCACGATTGATCAGATATAAGATTAGCGATATGGGTGGTACATATGTGCCTTGTATTAATCGTCTAGTCCCTGCGTTGCAGCTGGGGAAAGAAAGAGCCCAAAGCAAGTAGTCGCTTCTCAGACAGAAGACAGTGGGAGAGCAGGGATCGCTCTTTGTGGTTAGGAGCGCATCTGCAGATGCTATGGATTGATTTGACAATTTGGTGTATTGTTATATAATTGAGCTGGCTATTGGATTGATCAGATCTATGAAAGAGGCGGGGTTGCAATTGAAAAGTGACATACTTGCCATTGAAAGGCGTCCCCTGTATGAACAGGTGGCGGAGAATCTACGTAAATACATTATTCAACAGAATCTTCAACCTGGGGACAAGTTGCCGTCAGAAGATGAACTTGCCGAGATGTTTGGTGTAGGCAGGTCATCTGTGCGGGAAGCGGTGAAGAGTCTTTCTGTGCTCGGTGTTGTGGAGATCCGTAGACGGGAAGGAACAGTCGTAAAGAACGTAGATCCCATCCAGTTTATTGATAATATGGCCTATGGCTTGTATTTCAGCCCCGATGGACTGCGGGAATTGCATCAACTGCGTTTGATCTTGGAACTAGGACTAGTACAGTACATCGGTGGGAATGAAAAGCTCCGGGCAAGGACGGTAGCGAGTTTAGAAAAGAGACTCCAAGAAATGGAGGCTGCCATCAGTAGTACAGAACAGGATTTTGTGGCTGAAGATGTTCGGTTTCACGAAACTTTATTCCGCTGTGTAGATAGTGAAGTAACCCAGAGATTTGTCTCAGTGGTGGGGGACTTCTTCGTGCAGAGCGAGAGGGTATACGGCCTAAAGTATTATGCGGATAAGCAAAGGCGGATCCTAGATGAACACCGTGAGATCACTAGTGCTTTAGCACAAGGGGACCTTGCGGGAGCAACGAAGGCGTTAACAAAGCACTTCGCTTGGTTTAATGAGGAACTAAAGGAAGATACATTAGGGGCCTAAAGTGGGTCTCGATGGAGCAATAGCAATTCGGGCAACGCGTAAATGATGAATACGGTGGATGACGAACATGAAACGGCTGTCCTCTTGCCGGACGCAGACTAGGAAAGATTCAAGAATTAGTCTACATGGTTAGCTTACGGTTGTGGACAGATCAGGACGGCATATGACATCTAGAACGGAACTATCATGAAGATCCGGCCAAACATAACAGCTGCATGGTTGGATCTTTAGTGTTTTCTGACCAGATAATCTAACATACCGCCTCCCTATGGAAATCCACTAGCTGCTCTGGTACAAGCTTGAAACCTACAGCCAGGTTGGGTTAAGGAGTCTGTATTGACCGGTTCCCCATGATTACGGACCAACACCATTGAACCATGATACCGTGCTTGCCTACTTATAGGAGACTGGCGTAGTGGATACCGAAGTATGCTATTTCGGTAACTATGAAGATGAAGCTATGGTGACGAGTGATCAGTTTGACGCGAGCGTGTTTGATGCAGACGAACTAGAGATCCTGCACGATGTGGTTACAGCCTTTGTGAGGAATCCGCAAAAACGCTAAGTATGATATCCCACGATGAAGAGGCGTACAAAGAAACTACTCTACGGCAGCTAATTCCGTATTCCTATACTGAACGGTTAAAATCCATACAATAGATTACTGGCAGGGCCAGCCCCATTCGCCAGAACGTAGGTTGGACTTGACTATCCTCAGCAAAAACAAGTAGTTAGACCAGAGCTACACACGAGGAGGCTGACCCTATAGATATTCTACCCTCTATGTCGGATTAGATATATACAAAGGCACAATTTCAAGCGTTGTTGCTTAGAATGTGGCGGAAGAGCTTTTGACTGTTGAGAAAGACCGTTTGGCCGTTCGTACGGATTCCGCTCAGATGCTATCGGGCCATGTTCCTTCTGCCATAGAACAGTCGCACAGCTACCCGCACAGCGCAAATGACCTGATAGGCGCCTTTCATTTTCTTCTCTCGGAAGGTGGTTCATCACCGCATATCCCACAGCCCAACATAATGTGCGCTAACAGTATTCCTCCACCCTGATAAAAGAAGCGATGTCGATATTGCCGGACTGAATATTGCCAAATATCCAAAAAGGGTTTATGATTATTTTTCGGTCTTGATTACAGTTACACAGCCGATAAAGCACTGCGTACTGGTGGGAACCGGGTTAAGAAGAAGCTCTTGACAATCGTAGTATCAAACATTATAATGAGAAATACAATAATCCATTCATCAGATCTACGATGATATGGATTGGACTACGTTACATATCATCAGACTGTGGATGGTTGTTAACTTACTATGGCATCAAATTACGCTCTAGGTTATACGAGTAAGAACGACCGGAGTTGATGGAAGGGGGTTAGGGTTTCTAGACTGAGTATGGGGACCAAAGGCGGAGGATGGTTAGTGGCTTTCGGTTCTGTACTCAAAAGTGAATTACACGTGGGGAGTCACGGTCAGTAACAAGATGAAGAGGAGGTAACATTAGGTATGCAATCTATTTGGAAGTATGGTGCGGTTCTGCTTGCTGTATTGGCCATTGGTGGGTGTTTCCATCTTGATGAAGGAATTGACGGACCTGAGTTCGAACTAATTACGGCTCCCTTCGGCCAACCTACCCGCCATTGGTGGGAGGATGTTCTATGGAAAAGCGGTGTTGAGCTAGACAACAAATCCATTGAGATTAAGTACACAGGTGACCGTGTGCTGATCAATTACTTCAAGTTTGTGCCTGTTGATGGTACAGAACCGGTGATTTGGACTGACTTTGTGAGTCTTCATCCGGCAGAAGCATTGATCGAAGCCGATGGCTCCCAGGTCTATGTAGGTATTACCGACAAATGGGGCATACGAATTGATGCGAATATGGGTGCTACAGGTGAACAGAGTCTCACTGCCCATGCGAATATGCAGCCATTACCCAACCTTACCTTCAATCCCGGATTAACAGGTAAGTACAACATCTACGTCAATGTCCGGGCAGTAGACGCGGTAAGCTGTTTTGGATTAAGAATGATCGATTCCGAGTAACATTTGGTAGTGAAATCAAATGCACGACCTAAAGGGAGGAATAATGACTATGAAAAAGGCTGTATTAATGATCGTTGCGTTATTGGTGCTTAGTGTACACATAACTGCGTTTGCTGCAGAAGCAGATTTTGATGTGATGACGGCTCCAGAGGGTACAGCTACATACCATTGGTGGGAGGAGATGTTGTGGAAGTCAGGAGTAAAACTTGATGGCAAAGGCATTGAACTTAAGTATCTAGGAGATCGCCTGTTAATCAACTACTTCAAGTTCGTTCCTGATGATGGTACTGAACCAATAATCTGGACAAAGTTTACGAGTCTTCTCCCGGCAGAAGCATTGATTGAAGCAGACGGCTCCCAGGCCTATGTGGGTATTACCGACAAATGGGGGATACGAACAGATGCCAATATGGGTGCTACAGGTGGCCAAAGCCTGGCCGCCCACACAAACATGGAGCAGTTGCCCAATGTTAGTTTCTATCCCGGGCTGACGGGTACCTATAGTATCTATATTAGTATCAGAGCAGTAGACGCTGTAAGTCGTGTTGGGCTGCGGCTAGTTGATTAGGTGTAAGGCGTCGTATTTGAAATGGGATATTCTGGCCAAAGGGGGACCGAAACGGTGAAGAAAACGGGATTGATCCTAGTTGCTATGATGTTACTGAGCATGTATGTTACAGCATTTGCCGCAGAAGCGGAGTTTGACGTGATTACAGCTTCAGAGGGTAGAACCGACTATCACTGGTGGGAAGAAGTCCTATGGAAGTCAGGGGTAGAACTAGATGGTAAGGGTATCGAGATCAAGTATCTAGGAGATCGTGTGTTAATCAACTACTTTCGGTTCGCCCCTATCGATGGAGGCCAGGCATTAACCTGGACGAAGTTTACAAGTCTAATGCCTAAAGGTGCATGGGTTGAGGTTGACGGCTACGCTGCATATGCAGATATAGCTGACCAATGGGGTATCCGGATAGATGCGAATATGGGTGATGTAGGTGGTCAAAGCCTTAATGCCAATGCCGATATGGAACAGGTTCCCAATGTTACCTTGAATCCGGGACTAAGCGGTGCGTATGACATTTATGTTTGTGTTCGTGCCACACATGATCCAAACCGGTTTGGGTTACGAGTAGTGGATTTGAATGAGTGACTGGTCCTAGTTGATGTATCTGCGATAGGCAAAAGCCCATTAGCCTTACCCCCACAGATGCATCGGTTGACCTATTGTAGACTGTACCCACTGGGCTACGCGGTAGAACGTGGCGCTGGGGACGAAAGTAATGTCTTCAGTCGGAAAAACAACAGTCTGAATCGAATAGTTGTGGGTCATGACCACTCCGAATGTCCATGTTGTTACTAGGTCTTTGCCCGCAGAAGGGAAGAAGGATGCATGGCAAGAACGCAGGTTGCTTTATTTATCATGTTAATGCTATTGGTGCAAGCAAGTGTATTGACTGCAGAAGAAGGAGGCTTGGATGTGATTACAGCTTCACTGGCTACTCCCGAGCACCATTGGTGGGAAGAGCAATTGTGGATAAAAAATGTTGATCTAACGGGAAAAGGTATTGAAATCGACAGTGTGGGTGAGACAGTTTTCATCGACTATTTTCGATTTGTCAACTCTAAGACAGGTGCCGAAGGCTTGTGGACCGAGTTTGATAAGCTACAACCAGCTGCCTCCCTTGTAGGCGTCTCGAATCAACAGGACTTTCAGATGTACCAACGAAGTGGTGGCAAATGGGCTGTACGAAGTGATCATATGGGTGGCATAGGCAACAAGAGCCTTTATGCTGGTGCCCACACCCCGGTACCTGCCCTGCGGTTTTTCCCTGACCTAAAGGGTGAGTATGATATTTACGTGGGCCTAAGGGCGACACACTTCCCGGTACAGGTGGAATTGCAGTTGTACGACGCTAAGAAGGATGAGGTATCGGTACCGGTCACAGAAGCTCAGACACGTGGTGAAGGTAAAGAACATGATACGGTGATTATCGCCCAAAGACCGAATGTATATTACGCATGGCCAACAGTAGCCAAGTTATCCGATGGGGAGCTTTTGGTGGTTACCTACGAGGGTAAGGGTCACACCCATTGTCATGGAAAGGTCGTTCTGTATAGATCAAAGGATAATGGCAGAACTTGGGATGATGGTACCGTGGTGGTAGATACGGTGCTAGATGATCGCGACCCAGGGATTATGGTTACACAAGATGATACCATCATCGTTAGTTCCCGTGTTGCGTGGTGGGAAGGCATAGACAGCAGTACCATCGACCCTGTGAGGGCCTCAGAGCTTGTGAAGCAGTATGGTGGTGGTTATATAATCAAATCCAAAGATCGAGGAGAGACTTGGTCGGATCTGATTCCCTATCCTTTCCAGCCCCATGGACCGATTGAATTGGGCGACGGCAGTTTGTTTGCCGTGGGCAACATTTCAGGAAATACGGCAACAGCCTATACTTCGACGGATCAAGGAGATACATGGAGTACAACGGGTATTATCTTTAACTTGCCCAAATATGTTGTGGAAAACAAGAAGATTTATGGTCTCGGATATTGGGAACCCCATTTCATGCAGATGCCCAGTGGTCGCATTGTCGTATATATTAGGGCTCATACAACTGGTGATGATGAATACGGAAATCCCTATGGTTTGATCCCCTATATGTGGATCACTTACTCCGATGATTACGGTAAGACTTGGAGTAAGCCTTATCAAGCCGATTTCAAGGGATACCCGCCCCATTGTACGCTCCTTGCTGATGGAAGACTGCTACTGAGCTACGGGTATCGTTGGCAACCCTATGGGCAACGGGCGCGCATCAGTGACGATGGATTGGACTTCAACAAGTATGATGAGATCATTATCAGGGATGATGCGCCAGACGGTGATCTAGGTTACCCCGCGTCGATACAGCTAGATGACGGGACAATCATGACCGTCTATTACCAAAAGGAGTTCGTGCATCGGAAACCTGTTTTGATGGCAACCTTTTGGTCCTTGGATTAGTCATTACTAGCTAAGAGAGGAGTCGCACCAATGAAAAGACATGAGATATTGCTGTTTTTGGTTGCTTGTTCAGTAATAATCCTTGGTGGGAGCATTCCCGTGTTAGGAGCACCAATCGAGATTGAAGTGTGGGGTCACGAGACCCATATGAATTATGTCGAACCGATGGTTGAGGCTTTCAATGCCCAGCAAGATGACATTGTGGTCAAGCTGATAAAAAGAGAGGCAAGCTCCGACCGTCTTATGAGTATTCCGATCGAATAAGGCCACCTTCACGGAGAAAGAGGGCCACCCTCACGGTCAGATAAGGCCACTGTCACGGACTAGAAGGCCACCCTCTTTGTCACCGTTTTGCTCAAATTATC
>JALNWK010000059.1 GCA_023230925.1 Limnochordia bacterium | reverse complement strand
GGACTTCGTCTGGTGGATTGTCGAACCTGTTCAACAGACTCAATGAAGGTACCACTTTCTAGCACGTAAGGAACCGAGCCGACTTGGAGATGGAGCCTCTACCCGCTAATCGTTGACTCACTCTCGAGATTGTATCCTGTTGACAAGGCCTTCGCCTTACATTATTCTTACTCAATAAGCGACTTCCTCAAGGGTAGGCGATAGGTAATTCATTGTCAATGTCAAGCGGATGGTTACTAGCTATGGACGAGTGACATCTAAAGCAGAAGACCCAAGAATCTGACCGGAGTAGTGAGAAACGGTGATGTTATGCATTTGGAGCGATGGCGCCGCCGGTCACGTTGTTAAGAGTCCTTGCCTTGTTCCAAACGAACTATGGTAGCAATTATTAACCTATTAGGTTAATTAAAATTGACATTCAAGGAATGGTACGGTATAGTGGAATTACAATTCAAGAATAATAAGATCAGAAGGCAATGTGAGGATCCCAAAAGAGCGCAGAAAGATTTCGGGCCGGCAATTGGAAATACCTTGACACAGAGAGTGGTGGAATTGGCGGCTGCAACCAGCTTGATGGATATTAGAGCAATTCCATCGGCTAGACTGCATCGCTTGCGCGGTGCACGATCTGAGGAGTATGCTGTTGATTTGGTACACCCGTACAGATTAGTGTTTCGTCCAGTTTTGGAGGATGGTGTGGCGATACATGCCCTCAACCGCATCAACATTGTCAGGATTGAGGAGGTGACGGATTATCATGGTAAGCAGAAGCGCAAGTAGAAACTTTGCTCCAGCAGTGGCCATTCCGCCTGGCGAAACGATTAGGGAAAACATGAAACATCTCGGGATGAGTCAGAAAGAGCTGGCTATAAGGTTGGAAATGTCACAGAAGCATCTGAGCAATATTATCAACGGTAAGGAACCGATTACCTACGAAACTGCTTTGCGGCTCGAGATCGTTATAGGTCCAAAGGCACAATTCTGGATGAATCTGGAGACAAATTACCAGTTGCACAAAACCAGGCTAGAAAGAGCAGAGGCCCAAAAACGGGATCTAGAAATGCTTAGAAGTATCCCGTACAACGATATGAGTAAGCTTGGGTGGGTAGAAAAAACTTCTGATCGTATGCAACGAGTTAGTAATCTTAGGAGATTCTTTGGAGTGAACAGTTTGGGGTCTATAGAAGCATCGACCAACGTTTTGTTTCGGAAGCATAAGCATAGTCGAGGTATTTCAGATATGGGCGTTCTTGCTTGGGTTCGTAAAGCGGAATTAGAGGGTCTTTCTGTAGAGGTCGAGGAATTTGACCGGGGAAAACTCAAGAAACTGGTCCCGACCTTTAGACGACTAACCATGAAGTCGCCGGATGAGTTTTATCCTGAGACAAAACAACTATGTGCGGAATGCGGCGTTGCGTTGGTCATCGTTGAATCGCTCCCCAGAACCTATATATGCGGCGCAACGATCTGGCGAAACAACAAAGCCATCTTGGCTCTAAGTGTCAGAGGTAAGCGATCAGATATTTTCTGGTTTACGTTTTTTCACGAGTTAGCGCATTTGATCAACCACCCCAAGAAAGTGTCGGCTGTTAGCTTTGAAGAAGACGCGGATCAAATAGCTTGCGATTATCTGATACCTGAAGCAAGTTACCACGAATTCGTGCAAAAATATGACTATACGGACAAGAAGAAGATTAAGGAATATGCACATGCTATCGGTATCGCTCCGTGTATTCTGGTCGGTCGATTACTCCATGATAAGCTAATCGACTATAGTTCCTACAGTGACATGCGGCCACCCTTTTCCGTACCGAGGTAAGCATGTGATCAAGAACGGCTCTTTGAGTCTTTGACCAGATTGCTCTAAATACGACAAGGACTAATTATCACTTGGGCAGAACGTACCTGTATATGTTTGAGTCGCGGTCACGTTCCCAGCAAAGATAACGAGGAGACCTTGATCCTGTCTGCCTATATCTGCTAAGTCCAGTGATTCAATTCAGGTTTCATCCCTGTGAAAGGGCGCAGCTCATGCAGTGGCGAATATGAGTACTCGGCTAGAAGCCGATCTAGGTAGAGGCGGTAACTCCGGTTACCTAAGCCTTGAACATAGATAGGTTCCTTCAAGGAATAGCAAGAACTGGAGATGATCTCGAATGAGTCGTAAAGTTTTGCATTTGATTGGACACGCTCACCTTGATCCGGTCTGGCTGTGGCGTTGGCCGGAAGGGTATGACGCAGCCCGGGCTACATTCAATTCTGTTCTTGATCGGATGGATGAAGATCCTGAGTTTATCTTCACTTGTAGTCAGGCCGCAGTATATGCATGGATTGAGCGAGGAGATCCTGAGTTGTTTCACCGGATCAAGGCACGTGTCGTGGAGGGACGCTGGCGACTTATGGGCGGCTGGTGGGTACAACCCGATTGTAATATACCCGGTGGGGAGGCTCTAGTCCGCCAAGGGCTCTATGGCCAGAGGTACTTCCAGGAGAAATTCGGGGTATTGGCCAGTGTAGGGTTCAATCCAGATAGCTTTGGTCATAACCCGATGTTGCCCCAGATTCTAAAGAAAAGTGGCATCGATGCATACGTTTTTATGCGTCCTGCTCCCCACGAGAATCCATCGCTTCCCGGTCGACTTTTCTGGTGGGAAAGTATGGATGGCAGTCGGGTACTAGCCTACCAAATCCCATACCTGTATGCTTCTTGGGGTGAGCAACTGGAGAAGAAGCTTCGTTTGACCGCGGGAGAAATAGATAAATACCCGGCGCTCATGGAGTACTATGGGGTGGGAAACCATGGTGGGGGTCCAACAAAGGAGAATCTGGAGAAGATCCATGAATTGAGACAGGATACCTCTTTGCCAGAACTGAGATTTAGTGCCCCCGACCTATTTTTCTCAGCTATCTGGGAAGAAACTGAAGGACTTCCCCTCTGGAACACGGAACTCCAACACCATGCCCGTGGGTGCTATGCTGCCCATGCAAGGATCAAAAGCGATAATCGAAGGTTGGAGTACCTGCTGCAAATGGCGGAAAAACTAGCCCTTATCGCCAGCATATATACTCCTTATGTCTATCCCCAGGCAGAACTAACCCAGGCATGGCAGGCAGTCCTGTTTAACCAGTTCCATGATATTCTAGCCGGAACTTCCATTGAGGAGGCCTGTGAGGATACACGTGATCTCTATGGGTTAGCCTACCAATATGCTACAGAGGCCATAACCTATGCCACTGGTGCCTTGGCGGATCTCATCGACACTGAAGGACCCGGAACGCCAGTGGTGGTGTTTAACCCGAGCAGTTGGAGACGGACCGATTACTGTGAAGTGGGCCTTTTTGGATTTGGAGATCAGGCCCGGGTTGAAGACGATCAGGGTAATCCGGTGCCTTGTCAGGTAATCCGGCCCAAAGCCGCTGTAAACAGTCAGTTACGGACGCGTATTTGTTTTCCAGTGGAGGTGGATAGTATTGGCTATCGTTTGTACTGGGTCTACCCTGAGGACGATGTATGTGTCAATCCACTGATGGTTACCGAGGATTCCTTGGAAAACGAATATCTGCGGGTACGACTAGATCCCCAAACTGGTCAAATCGCTAGTTTGTATGATAAAAAGCAGCAAAGAGAGGTATTAGCTAGTAGCACCGTAGCGAAAGTTTTGGACGATGATAGTGATACGTGGAGCCATGGGGTAGATTCCTATGATCATGTTGCGGGATTCTTTGCTGGAAGTGACTTTCAGATAGTAGAAAAGGGGCCGGTGCGTGCAGCAATCCGTGCAGTAAGCACATTTGGTGATTCTGTTCTTTCCACGGAGTACCGGTTATATGCAGGTAGTAAATTCATAGAGTGTAAGGTGCAATTGGACTGGCAGGAGAAACATCGCTTACTGAAAATGGCTATTCCGGTGGCGGTTTCGGTACCGACGGTGACCTATGAGGCTCCCTACGGTCACATACAACGATCCGCCGCTGGCCAGGAGGAGCCGGGGCTTGCCTGGGTAGATGTCAGTGATGAAGCAGGTGGGCTATGCATAGTCAATGATAGTAAATATAGTTATGACGCGAAGGAAAATGTTCTTAGTATAACGGTTCTGCGTAGTCCCCTCTATGCCAACCATGAACCCTTTGTTCCGGGACCAGAGGAGGGGTTTACCCACATGGATCAGGGTAGAAGCGATTTTACCTACAGATTGGTGCCCCATAGGGGAGGGTGGAGGGATACTCTACCCCACCGTTTAGGTGAAGAACTAAACCTGCCCCTGTGGCCGATGGTTACCTTTGCCCATTCTGGTAGCAAACAGCGGCATTTCTCCTATCTCTCTACCGACTGTAGCAACGTGATCATCACTGTGGTGAAGAAAGCAGAAGACGATGATGGCATTATCATCAGGTGTTTTGAGACCAGTGGCAGGGCGGGTGAATGTGAATTTCAGATGCAAGCCCCAGACCTCACTTGGAGAAGCCATTTTGGGGCACATGAAATCAAGACCTTCGTGGTCAAAAACAATCAAGTGTCGGAGACTGATTTTCTGGAACAGCCGGCGACGTGCTAATCAGAGTGGAAGATAAACACGAAAAGGGTTCCTCACAGCGCCACATTCTAGTGTGGGAAGTCTTAATGACTTGCCAATACTGTTGACCTAAGTGTATAGTGTGCTATATGAGTAAGAGGTCTAGTAAGGAGAGTGGCGATGCAGCTTACAGTGATTGCGGTAGGCAAGATTAAGCAAAGGTTTGTGGCAGACGGTATCGCGGAATTTACCAAGCGCATTCGACGTTACGCGAACCTAGAGGTGAGGGAAGCAAAGGAACAGCCCTATAAAGAGCCTATCGGTCTAGCAAAGCAGGAACAAGTTCTTGCTGTGGAACAGGGGCGGATTCTAAAACTAATTCCTCCGGGAAGCTTTGTTGTGGCCTTGGATATCTGTGGAGTTGAGCTATCTTCTGTTGAGTTCAGTGAGCGGATTGAGGGGTTAATGCTTTCAGGAAGGTCACACATCACGTTTTTGATTGGCGGTTCCCTTGGGTTGGCCCGGGGACTATTGGAAAAATGTGAGGCGCGGCTATCCTTCGGTCCGATGACTTTTCCCCATGAGCTAATGCGGCTGGTGCTCCTTGAACAACTGTACCGTTCCTTCACGATTATTCGGGGTGAACCCTACCATAAATAGGTCAGGGTATCCGATGCATTAAGGTTTTCTCCTTGAGACTCTGCCTTTCCTAGGCCGGATTAGACTTTTTGGGCCGTAGCCAATTAAATCTTCCCTGCCTGCCTGTTTCAGCGCCTCTAAGACTAGGGGATAGTTGTGTGGTTTGCTGTACTGGAGTAAGGCCCTTTGCATTGCCTTCTCCCGGGGTGATTTGGGAACGTATACCCGTTGTCCGGTTAACGGGTTAATCCCGGTATAATACATGCATGTGGACAGTGTTCCAGGGGTTGGGTAGAAGTCTTGTACCTGCTCGGGACTGTGGCCCATGTCCCTGATGTACTCGGCCAGCTCAATGGCAGCGTGCAGATCCGAGCCGGGGTGGCTGGAGATGAAATAGGGGACTAGGTATTGCTTCTTTCCTAGCCTACGATTCATATCCTCGTATTGTTGGACAAAGCGGTCGTAGACAGCCCTTTTGGGCTTGCCCATTAGGTCAAGTACCTTGTTGGATACATGTTCTGGTGCAACCTTTAGTTGGCCACTGACATGGTGCTGACACAGTTCTTTAAGGAAGGTTGGATTTTGATCATAGACTACGTAGTCGTAGCGGATGCCAGAACGCACGAACACTTTCTTCACACCGGGTAATTCGCGTAAGGTCCGAAGAAGCTCAAGATAGTCCCTGTGGTCTACTTCAAGGTTCTTGCAGGGCTGACTGCCTAGGCAGTGTCTCTTCGCGCATACCCCTGTCTTAAGTTGTCTTTGACAGGAGGGGGCCCGGAAGTCGGCCGTTGGTCCGCCAACATCATTAATATAGCCTTTGAAATCTGGCTCTTGGATTAGTGCTTTGGCCTCCTCGACGAGGGACTGAATACTACGGGCTTGTACTGTTCGACCTTGATGAAAGTGTAGGGCACAGAAACTGCAGCCACCAAAACACCCTCGACTACTAACAAGACTGAACTTCACCTCCTTAAGGGCTGGTATGCCACCGACGGATTCATATATAGGGTGGTATCGTTTTGTGAATGGCAAGCGGTAAATGTCATCTAATTCGTCGGAAGAAAGCCATTTGGCTGGCGGGTTTTGCACTACGTAGAAATCCCGGTATGGTTCAACCAGTGTTTTTCCGGTGAGTGGGTCAGTGTTTTGGTACTGGATTGAAAAACTCTCCGCGTAGGATTTCTTACAAGAGACGATGCGGTCATAGTCATGCAAAAGCATTGGTTCATAAACATGTTCCAGGTTGAATGTTCTATAGACCGTTCCTCGCAGATAGTTGATCTGGCTGACGGGTACTCCCACGGCCAGGGCCTCAGCTATTTCTAGGATTTGCCGCTCTCCCATCCCATAGACAAGCAAATCGGCTTTGGCATCAAGTAGGATCGAACGACGAACTCTATTATCCCAGTAGTCATAATGGGCCAAGCGGCGCAAACTTGTTTCAATGCCACCAAGAATAATGGGTACATCCTTATAGGCCTCTTTTGCCTTGTTGGCATAGACAATAGTGGCCCGATCAGGGCGCAGTCCCACCTTACCTCCGGGGGAATACGCATCATATTTTCGCCGGTTTTTTGCCACGGTGTAATGGTTAACCATGGAGTCCATATTTCCACCGTTAATCAGAAAGGCCAAGTTCGGCCGACCAAAACGTCTAAATTCATTAAGGTCCCGCCAATCTGGCTGAGCAATGATTCCAACCTTGAATCCGGCCTTATCTAGCACTCGACTAATGATCGCTGCGCCGAAGGAAGGATGATCCACATAGGCATCTCCGGTAATTAAGGCGAAGTCGACGGAGTCCCAGCCACGTTGTCTTAGATCAGCTTGACCTATGGGTAGAAAACCTGTACTCATCTATCCCTACCTCCGAGAAGGGTATTCTACTTGAAATGGTGTTCCACCTTCTAGAAATGCCGATACTTCATTGGGGCTGCTGTCCTGATTGGAAAGGCGGAGGATGAACCTTAGAGGTTGGTGGGGAAATAAACCAGGGGGATGGCCCCCTGGTTTGTTGTGATCAATCAACTAGTACTAACGAACCATATTGGGAAGGATCCTTGGAAATACCGATTCCCTCGGTCCACTCAACGAACTGTCGGCCAGCTCCGTCATCGTCGTTAACCAACCAGTTGAATCCCATTACGTAATTGGATTCTAGCTTGGCAGGAAGAAGCTGTGCAGCCGGTATCGCTATTTCGTATACAGTCACGGCGACGTTGTTCTCAGTGCTTCGGACAATTTCATAGGAAATTTTCTTTGGATCAAACGTAACTTGGGAGGAAACCTGCCAGGCGTGACAAGCAAGGCCCTTGTCGGTAAGAGCGAATCCAAACTCAAAATCATCCCGATCATATGCTTTTACGCTCTTGTTATTCAGAGTATCCAAGGAGATTTGCACACTGTCACCTTGCCAAATGCCGTCTCCGGTTGCTGAGTTGCGCTGAACTTCATCCTCAACCACAACAGCGAAGAAAAGGAAATCCTTATTCCATTGGGCCTTTAAAGATGCCTTTCCACCATCGGTCAGTTCCAATACAAGGGAGGGTAGACCATCCCAATCGCTTAAGTTGCCGTCGATGACGATGGTGTCTTTGGTTTTCTTGGCCTCAAATTTCAGTTCCTGTCCGATGGCAATTGAGGTAATGGACAGAATTACGACTAGACTAAGTACTGCAAAAAGATTCAGTTTACGCATGTTTCTCCTTTCTCCTTTCTTTGGGTTCCCCCAGTTTGATATAGGTTTTTCTCTTCGACAGTCGCAAGCTTATGGCCCTCCTGGTATTTCCTGACAAGAACCGATGGGGATGCAGTGCCGAATCGGTCTTTTGCCGGACCCTGATTCCCAAGGGTTAGTACTAGGAGTATTAACTAAGAAGGACTTGCCTTAGGTCTCCTTGTCGAAGAAAATTCACGTTCAACTTATAATCTGTTACTAATCTTATTCGTTGTGTTGTAACGGACTCCTTCTTTTATGGGCTATATAGTCCTATGCGCCATCTATGGTTTCAATAGTGTATGTACAAGGGAAAAAGGAGTGTAGAACGTACCGGCAATGGAATGCCTCCATTGCCGGTAAAGACTAGCCGATCCGAGAAATCAGTTGCTGGGCCTGACAAATCCTGTCCCAGGCCTCTTGGGATAGGGGTCGATCAAAACTCCTAAGACCTGCGAGGGCAAACCCATGCTTATCCGCAAGCTCCCGCATCAACAAAAGGGTGTCTAAATCGAGGTTGGCTCCTAAGGAGATATTCTCATAACGCTTTTCAAGGGCCAGCATAAAGGTTTCAGACATACAGGCAAAGGCTACTCCGTCTTCAAAGCCAAATTCCCAGCCCCAAACGGGGTGTCCTGGCACTTCCACCACACCACCATCAATAACCAATACATCGGGTCTTTCTTCCTCTACTTGATGGCTGACGTTTGCTGGCCTTGAGAGATCGCAAACCACACAGCCTCTCTTTAGCATGGAAGGTTCGATTAGCTCTGCGACACTATTGGTTGCAACAACCACTAGATCCGCATCTGTTAGATAATTCTGGGCATCTGTAGTCACGACTAATGGTAAATCATGATCCTTGAGATACCGCTCAAGTTCTGTGAGATTATCGGTGTTTGATATTGCCTCAGGTAATCCGGAAAGCCGTAGTAGTGTGTTAGCAAGGCTTTCCTCGGGGAAGTCCACTCCCGATTTAGCTTGCGTGGTCACATGGTGACATGTCTCCGAAATAATGGCTGAAAGTCGCCTATGGGCTTGTTTAGGTCGTTCTGGATTTCCGATTAGAATCAGCTTTGGTACCTGTTCGGCAAGCAGAATAGAAACCGCCCGGCCGATTGCTCCTGAAGCTCCCACTACTGCCACTGTGGTATCCTGCAAGGTACGACCTAAGCGGGATAGGGCTTCGATGGCTGCTTCAACAGCAGAAACCACGGTGTAGCTATTGCCTGTGGTGATGGCAACATCAAGGTTACGAACATCCCAACCGCCCCGGGTAACGACGGATGTATAAGCGCCAAGTCCAACGATTCCCGCACCGTTGTTCTTTGCCAGTAAAACGGCATCTTTTACATGGGAGACCGCTTCCCGCCGGGGCATAGTAGATAGTTGCTCCGCTGTATAGGGAACAACGATGAACTCTCCGTAGGCACTGGCTCCTGTTACAGACTGAATACGAGTCTTGGCAACGACGAAAGGCTCCATCATTTCGTTCCAGCGGTCTATCAACTGCTCAAGTTGGTCTTTGGAAAAGGCAGCGAGGCTACTATCAAAATCAACGTAGTTCTGCAGCTCCAAAGGATGCACAAGAAAGGCAAAGCGACCTTCCTCGGCCTTGGGGGGAAGAACTTGTACCGCGGGCCTAGCTTGGTGAGGCACTGATTGCCTTAGGGGTTTTGTCTGATCGGTGAGATGACGGAGTAATCCTGCCGTGTTCCCCGAGTCGATCAGTTTAACCATCCGTTCAATGGCTGCCACCGCAAAGCGACAATCCTCCATGGTGACAATCAGTGGCGGTTCAATCCGGATCACGGCATGGCCATTTAGGGTTGGAGCCACCCGCAAATGCTCACAATTGAGCAGGTAACTGGAAATAAGGGGGGTCAAGAAGGTCTGATCTGCCATAATCCCAAGGAGAGTGTTAGGAAAATCATCTTGACTAATATCAAATTCAAGCCCAATCATAAAGCCCCGTCCCCGGACATCGGTAATGACCTTGGGGTACTTCTGTTGCATCTGCTTTAGACTTTCCAGTAAGAATTGACCCTTATGCTGGATTTCTGTGAGAATAGCCCAATCATCAGTCTGTAGGAAATCCAATACCGCAAGGCCAGCCTGGCATCCCATGGCATTTCCCGCGAAGGTTGAGGAATGCTTTAAGGCAAAGGTTTCCGTATAAGCCTCTTCCGAGGCTAAACAAGCACCAATGGGTAGAAGACCACCGCCTAAGGCTTTGGCCAAAAGAAGCATATCTGGTTCTACTTCCTCACCTGATGCAAACAGTGTTCCTGTCCGTCCAAGTCCCGTTTGAATCTCATCCACAATCAGCAGAACTCCGTACTGGTGGCAGACCTCCTTCGCCTCCTTGAGGTATCCTGCGGGCGGGACTACAATGCCCCCTTCTCCCTGAATTGGTTCGACAATGAACGCGGCATATTTGTCAGGGTTTGCTGCGAGCCTTTCTTTAAGGGCCTCAATATCACCGAAGGGGATGTGATCAAAACCAGGCAAAGGGGCAAAGAACGCATTCTGGTAGTTGGGGTTTCCTGTTGCTGAAAGGGCAGCCAGGGTTTTCCCATGGAAACTGTTTTTTGTCGAGAGAACACCGAATCTTTCGGTGGCGGCCCGGGCCATTTTGATTGATGCTTCCACTGCTTCGGCACCACTGTTACCAAAGGTGACATAGCGCAGGTTGTTATTAGCTAGTGTGATTAAGCGTTCTGCCAATTGGCCAGCCGCTTCCAAGTAGGAAGGTTGCACGAAATTAGGTTTTTCATTTAACCGGATAGACTCCAGTGCTTGCCAGATAATATCCGGGTTGTGGCCAAAGGGGAGAGCCCCGTAGGCTGCAATGAAGTCAAGGTATCTTGTACCATCTCGATCATAGAGGTACTGCCCTTTGGCCTTGATATATTGTTTATCCATATTGATCTGTGCTAATTGTTTCCCTAGGTAGGGGTTTATGTAACGACGAAAAGGATGCATTTCGGAATTTCCACCTTTCAACATGTCACGAAGGATGTTTCCCCATTTAGCTGTTGAATATCCGGTTTGAAGCCAATCTCCTGCAATAAAACAAGATAGTCCTGGGGAGTTAGCTCCTTTGGATCCTTGCCGCTGATGGCAACAAGAACAGCTTCCATGACGTTTGTTCCATAGGATCTACCACCGATATTCGGGGTTGTGGTGACCAAGGTAGCCACGTTCCTCTGCCTGAGTTCCTGCCGATTCTCTTTGGTGACTGTGTTAGTGATAATAGTCTTGCCGCTAAGATCATCAGGCATAAACTTGCGGATAAAATGAAAGTCGCCAGCGATCACATCCGCCCAGGCGTAGAACTGCTCAAACCGGGGGGTGATATCGTGCTGCTTTTCCCCCGTGGGATAGACGAGTTTAAACGGCAGCTGACAGATCACAGGAGCAACTACCCGTGCTAGTCTTTTCAAGAAAGTTAGGGATTTAAGTGGGATGGGCATCTTCAGGCAAAAGATTACGTCTCCGTAAATGATCTCTTTGCTTACATTTGTGAGGGCTTGACCAAGACCAAAACGATCCATTATTGAGACAATAAGGACCTTCTTGTCGGAAAAGTCCATGCCTTCATGCTGCAAATAGTCAACCACGTGGGCTTCGAGGCCATCTTTTAGTCCAGTGCCATCAACGATAGGGGTCTTGTTGGCCGCTGTGGTCAGCTTTTTTGCATCCCGGAAGATGTACTTGTTATCGCCCCAGCCTATGTATAGATCCATTCCTCCGATACCGATCGCATCAACTTTTCCGTCTAGTTGCCGGATTAAAGCTGCAGCTTTAGCCAGATCACCGTTGGTACCGATTCTTTGGATACTAATCTGTTCACCTAGGACTTCGATTTCCGAGCTGCTATCCCGTGCAGAGGAACCAATACTAACACTAACTACCCGCTTCAATGAAGGTCACCCTTTCTCAGAAGGCTGGCAAATCCATACGTATCAATGTGCACAAAAATGTACTCACCGAGAATTATAGCATGGCTGTGGCTAAAAGGCAAAAGTCTTTTTTCAGGCAGGAGTTACTGATTTGACGACGAAGTAAACAAGCAAACAATCCAATAAGAGTCACCTCAGGTACCCGGATTCAACAAATGAAGACGGGTTTAATAGGGAAGTCCGAGCAGACCTTGTCTGTGAACGGCGCGGTCCCGCCACTGTAACCGGGAAGCAACTTTTAACATGCCACTGCTGTATTAGCGGGAAGGTAAAAGCAAGCGATGAACCGGGAGCCAGGAGACCTGCCTGAGTGTGATTTACCATTCTGCCTTCGGGAGAAAGGGGTTGGTAAAGAGCGCTCGCATGTATCGCGCGCACTTTTAGTTCCCAAACCGTGAAGGTTTGGGTTTTTTTATGGAGGGATTGTCAAATGAGCAAACGAAACGGGTTATTAATCGTAATCTTTACATTGGTTATAAGCTGTGCCACCTTACTTGCCGAGGCCTATCCGGTAACGGTCATCGATTCTTTGGGTAGGGAGGTGCATCTGGCTAAAAGACCAGAGCGGATCATTTCCTTGGCCCCGGCTAATACCGAGAACTTGTTTAGGTTAGGACTTGCAGATCGGATTGTGGGAGTTACCGAATGGTGTAATTACCCCGCAGAGGCTGCAGCAAAACCGAAGATTGGGGATTTTTATTCGCCTAACTTGGAGCTGATTATTGAGCAGGCGCCGGACTTAGTTGTTACCGCGGGAGGATTACAGCAGACCCTACAGTACATCAATCGACTAACGGAATTGGATATTCCTGTGTATGTCTTTGAACCGGGCAGTATCGATGAAGTGATCAGGGGCATCAACAACCTTGGGATCATGACCGATACGACCAAGACTGCAAATGAAATTACAGCAGCCATGGAAGGGGAAATCGAGCGGGTTCAGAAACTGGTTTCAGGGAAGTCTAATCAGCCCGAGGTCTTTGTTGTAGTGGGTATCTTTGACGGTTTCATTACTTCTGTAGGACCGAACACCTTTATTCATGAGGTAATCCAAACCGCAGGGGGCACTAACGCGGCCGCGGACGCCAAAGAGGAATGGCCTCGCTATAGCCTTGAGGTGCTCATAGAAAAAGACCCCGATGTGATTATTTCCATGACACAGTACTATCCCGATGGGGCCGAGAGCATTTTCGATCTGTGGGGTTGGGAGGAACTTACTGCGGTAAATACAAAGCGGGTCCATGAGGTAAGCAACCCAGACATTATTAGCCGAGGCACGTACAGAATTCCCAGTATACTAACGGAAATAGCACAGGTGCTTCATCCGGGGACCATAGACTAGGAGTGGTTACACTTGGGGCAGCGCAGAAAATGGGCCTTGATTATCCTGACAATGCTGGTAGCTTTGCTGATCATTGGTGTCTTTGTCACTACCATTGGTCCGGCAAGTATTTCGATCAAAAACGCCTTTCGAATCATTGCTAGCCGAGTGCCTAGGCTAGGGGCGAAGGTGGTCAAGGACTGGCCTAAGAGTCATGAGGTCATTGTCCTGAAGGTCAGACTACCCCGGGTTCTAGTTGGCATTGTTGTGGGTGCTGGGCTTTCCATCGCGGGGGTTAGCTTTCAAGGGTTATTTAAGAATCCCATGGCGGATCCTTACGTAATTGGTATTTCCGCAGGAGCATCCTTCGGAGCGACGTTGGCCATTGTGCTTAAGATCGGCTCTCCCTTCCCCGGGATCGGTGGAGTCCCTTTGTGTGCCTTTGTCGGTGCTTTGGTGACCAGCTTTGCAGTGTATAACATTGCAAGGGTTGGCCGTAAGGTACCTGTGGATACCTTGCTTCTTTCGGGGATTGCAGTGGGGTCACTGCTATCTGCTTTGGTATCGTTGTTAATGATCTTAAATAGCAAGGACCTTTACCAGATTCTGTACTGGGGGATGGGCAGTCTAGCCTTAGCAAATTACCATGATCTGCTCTTGTCCATACCCTATATTGTGTTGGGAATGACCATTACCCTGATTTATTCACGTGATCTTAACGTTTTAATGCTAGGTGAGGAGGCCGCAATTAGCTTGGGAGTTAATGTAGAAAAGCTCAAGCGGATCCTGCTTATCGCCGGCTCCCTAACCGTGGCTGCTGCGGTTAGTGTGAGTGGTATCATTGGCTTTGTAGGACTGATCGTACCCCATATTGCCAGGCTTATCGTGGGCCCGGATCATCGGATCCTGCTACCTACTGCAACCTTAGGTGGTGCAATGTTTCTTGTTATCAGTGATACCGTTGCCAGAACAGTGGCACCGCCAACTGAAATTCCTGTGGGTGTTGTAACCGCGATTTTCGGAGCTCCATTTTTCCTATACTTGCTGCGAAAAAGAAAGCAGCAGATTATGTAACATTCCAACTACCTCAGGGTGGGGCGACTAATGCTCCACCCACCCCTAAAGGTGATTGCTTTGGCTCTTTTGCGAGTATCTGGTGTGAGTTTTGCCTATGATCATAAGCTAGTATTAGATGACATTTCCTTTCAGGTGAGTAGTAACGACTTTATAGGTATTATTGGACCCAACGGGTCGGGAAAGTCTACTCTGCTGAAAAACCTAAACAGGATCTTGTCCTATCAAGAGGGGCGAGTTGAGCTAGACGGTGTTGAGTTGAGTAAGATACCCTATCAGCAGCTTGCCTGTCGCATGGCCTATGTGGGCCAGGATACTCAAGTTACTTTTGCCTTCAGCGTTGAAGATGTAGTCCTGATGGGTCGTCACCCACATATTAGGAGATTTAAAGGCGAAGGGGTTTCAGATTGGCAGGTAGTAAGACGGGTCATGGAAGCAACTCGGATCGCCCATCTCGCCTCCCGGAGAATTACAGAGCTTAGCGGAGGAGAACGGCAACGAGTACTACTAGCCAAGGCCTTGGCCCAGGAGCCCGATGTCCTATTACTAGATGAACCCACATCCCATTTGGATATCAATCACCAGTTGGAGTTCTTTGATCTATTACAAGAGCTAAATACCCAACAAGGATTAACGGTCATTACGGTTTTACATGACCTGAACCTAGCGGCTCTTTACTGTAAAAAGCTTCTACTACTTGATCAAGGCAGCATCTTCGCCTTTGGTAACGCAGATGAGGTGCTTACCCGGGAGAATATCCGCGCGGTCTACAATACTGATGTAGAGATCTACCAGCACCCTGTAAACCATCGGCCCCAGGTCATGTTGTTGCCGAAGCAAAGGTATCGGAAAGTCATAGGTGCTCAAAAAGACCCACAAGGAGATTGTCTCGGTTGCCAAACAAGCCCTGGTGAGTGTCCTGGGCCATAACTCGGTTTTACTCGGTCCTCTTCTTCTGCTGTTTGGCCCCTTGTTTGATCACCAAGACGCTGCAGGTTACAAGACCGATCCCTGCTATTTGTAGGAGGGTTATGGGTTCCTTAAGAATCAGCCATGCCAGAAAAGTAGCCAGTGCTGGTTTAATCAAAAACACTAAGGACCCGATGGTGGCAGGCAGTTTGGACAGGGCGCTTAGAAAGAAATAGTAGGCAACGGCGGTAGCTGCAATGATCAGGTAAAGCATCTGGGGCATGATCTTAACGGGAAACGTAAAGAGCGGCAAGTTCAGCTTTGCCAAAGCAGGAAGTAATACCAGAGAACCTAACACGAAGGAGATGCTGTTGATCACGCTACCGGGCATACTTCGGAGGCAGACCTTACTGTATACGGTATACATGGCGTAAGTAATCGCCGATAATACGGCAAGTAAGATGCCTAGGGCATCAAAACTACTGGTTGTAATGCCATCCAGACAGATTAATATGATTCCTCCAAGACCCGCCAGTAGTCCCCCCAGGTGGTACTTCGTCGATTTCTCCTGAAGTAGTGGCCCAGCAAAAAAGGTAACAAACAAAGGGTTCGTGCAAAACAGTACAGCGGCTGTTGATGCGCTAATGCGTGTAATACTGTATTGCAGTAGGCTTAGGCTAATGCTGACTCCTAAGATACCCAGCACCAGTAGTCTCCCGAAGTCCTTAAACCCGAATCAGGCAAGCCTCCGAAACAGAAGGTATTTTCCAGTTTGTTGACTGCCCCAAATGAGGTATACCGTCAAAGTAAATGGGAGATGATGGCAGTATCCCGGTGATTAATGTGAATTT
>JALNWK010000058.1 GCA_023230925.1 Limnochordia bacterium | reverse complement strand
CAACACGCGCCGCGTACAAAAACGGTTAGGTTATCTTAGCCCATTGGAATGGCTAAACCATTACACGGAAGAGCTTTTAGTGAGTGTCGCTTAGTAGAGTGTCCGGGAAAGTGTTGACAACCCCTTGCATACACGCATCCCGCCACTGTTTGACTTGTTCAACAAACAACCCCTTCTCTCTATAATACTGGGCAAGCTCCGTCTGGCTCATCTTAGCTGTCTCAACAACCACATGGAACTTATCTTGAGTGCTCCAACGTTCTGGCTCTAATTCATCAGGTGCTATTAATCCATTGGCTTTAGCTTGTTTTTTCCATCTATACAATATAGCTTCAGAAGGCACTGTTTCCCGAGCGTTCTTGCTTATACCGATTGGGTTGTTAGGCGGTAGCATCCTCATGACTAACGAGTATCTAGACCCACTGCTGTATCTTAACATAGTAGTTGTCCTCCTACGGTTCTAACTCTCACTATACTTCAGATAGAGTCACACGAAAATTATCCCAACACAGCGGGTTATTGGCACTACTCTTATCCACACTAGTGTAACAGAAGCATTCCCGGACGAGAATACTGTTGTTCGTAAAGGACACTAGTGAAATATGACGAAGACAATTCATGGAGAGTCAATGAAGACAGCATGTTGATATTCCGGAAATTCCCGGCTAGATAATAGTGTTAGATACCACAATAATAGAAGCCAGCGATAGACAATCCACTTGTTATGTTTATATTTCTAAGCCATGACTTAGGTTAGATAGATACTCTGTAAGAATACTAAGGAGATGATCACATGGTCGATTTCAAAAAGTTGAGAGCAAGGACTACGAAAAGTAGAGCGGTTGATCCAATCGAGATATTTCGCCGATTGCCTAAGCCTCCTGGAATTCACGATCTGTACACGAGTCAGGCAGAAGTTCTTCATGCTTGGTTTAATCGACGTTCAGAACGTGACACGGTGTTAAAACTCCATACAGGCGGAGGAAAAACTCTTGTGGGACTTCTTATTGCTCAATCTACACTCAACGAAACAAACGAACCGGTTCTCTATTTAACTCCAACTGTACAACTCGTTAATCAGACAATTGAAAAAGCTCATGCAGTTGGGATTTCCGCTGTATCCTATGAGCCAGGTCAAGCGTTGAGCGACGAATTCGTCAATGGTAATGCAATTATGGTCGCTACCTATAAAGCACTTTTTAATGGAAAGAGCAAGTTTGGACTCAGAGGGGCAAGTAGATGCCAGAACGTTTCTGCTATTATTCTGGATGACGCTCATGCTGCGTTTTCAGTCGTACGAGAATCGTTTACTCTTGAAGTTTCCTCTAATAAAAACCTCGAACTGTATGAAGACGTAACTGGGCTGTTTAGAATGGCCTTCAAAGAAATAGACAAACTCGGCACCTTCGATGATATCCTAGCAGGTTCAGAATATGCAGTTCTTGAGGTGCCTTATTGGGCTTGGCGTGAACAGCGAGATGCTGTTAGAGAGCTACTGAAAGCAGAAGGTGATAATTTCGGGATGGAGTGGCCGCTATTGCGCGATAACCTACACCTCTGCCACGCTCTTATTAGCCGAAAGTCCTTTAGTATTACACCAGTGTTACCTTTAGTTGATTTGTTTCCAACGTTTTTCCATGCTCCACGCCGAGTCTATATGTCAGCAACTATTGCAGATGATAGTGATATCATTCGTATATTCGATGCTAATCCGGCATCTGTACAGAAGCCACTTACTTCTCGGTCTTTGGCTGGTGTCAGTGAACGGATGATCCTTATCCCTGATTTGATGCCATGTGAATTTGACCTAAGAGAGGCAATTTCTAAGTTACTAAAGTGGACCTCGAAAACAGAAAACCTTGGTTCAGTAATTCTTGTCTCGTCTGATGCCAACGCAGATACATGGTCCGACATTGCATTAGTCGCAAGAGGATCCAAAGAAGTTGAGAAATACGTAGCTGATTTGCAGGCTAAAGCAATAACAGGACCAGTTGTATTCGCTAACCGTTACGACGGAATGGATCTCGCAGACGATTCCTGTAGATTACTGGTTATGAGTGGTCTTCCTGCCGGAACCTCTAGTTATGAGATGTTTAGAGCAACTGCACTAAACGGAGGTACTGCAATCACGAGAATGCAAGCTCAACGCATTGAACAAGGAATTGGTAGAGGGTCTCGAGGCTCAGGTGATCATTGCGTAATACTTCTAACGGGTTCAGATCTTTCCGCTTGGATATCCAAGACAGCTAATTTCACGTTCCTTACCAGTACCACAAGAGCCCAACTGGAGATGGGTACAGAGATAAGCAAGGAAATTAAGGACCTAAAGGACTTAGCTCAGACAATAAAGCTAAGCTATGATAGAAACAAGAACTGGGTTGAGTATCATGCAGAAAGACTTGCAGAATTAGTCACTGATGGTAATCTGGACACATTGAGATTCGAGCAAGCTACTATTGAACGAAAAGCAATTAACCTTTGGCGAGACGGTTACAACGAGCAGGCCATTTCAAAAATAGAAAAGTTCCTTTCTGGTAATGAAACACTGGATCAACAGACTCGCGGCTGGATGCAACAGATATCGGCAAGAATTGCCGATGAATGGGGTCATTCCGAACTAGCTGAAGATCTACAACGCGAGGCATACGCAAACAATCGAAATCTAGTTAAGCCCAAAGTATTGCCCCCATATCGTCCTTTACCAACCCCTGGACCGCAATCTAAAGCTATAGTGGATCAATTAGGCAATTATAGACAGCGAGGAGGTTTTCTAAAATCCTTCGAGTCAGTTGTTTCGTTCCTCCATCACAACTCATCAGCTAATCAATTTGAGGAAGCTCTGAAACAGTTTGCCACCATGATCGGGTTAGTTGCGGAGAGACATGATCTTAACGGAGAGGGTCCTGACGTTCTTTGGCTATTGCCGGATAAGACAGGTTTTGTGATCGAAGCAAAAAGCCGAAAAAAAGATACGAATCCACTCACAAAGGAAGAGCATGGCCAATTGTTAGTAGCAGCTGAATGGTTCAAGAAGCACTATCCGGATTATGGTTGCATACGCGTAAGTGTACATCCCAGAAACCAAGCTACCAAGGCAGCTGTCGCTGGAGCATCACACGCATTGACCTACGAGAACCTCGGAGCCTTAGTTTCCGATGCAAGAGTACTCCTTACAGCCCTTTGCGAATCAAATCTCTCTGGTGACAGTCTCTTAAATGAATGTAATAGACTGCTGTCCAAGTCATATCTGAAATTTGACCATCTTGTAGATAGGTATCTAAGCCCTTTTGAGAGCGCAGAATAACGACTATCAATTGGAGGGCGTCGAATTACAATGATTATCATCTACTTACTAGGTGACAGGAGGCACTTAAAGATGATCCGAAGACAATTGCGATGTTGTTCACAGATGGTCGGTACCTGATACCGTATGTCCCCCAGAGTTTACTCCAACCTAAGAGAAACGATGAATGGCATCCTTGAAGAACTCAATGGGGTTCAGAATCGAGTAAACCGTTGGCTTCGGGTATGCTTCCCCGAGTTCGATTTTGTCTTCACAAGTTGGAAAGAAAAGACTTTATTGGCCTGCCTACGTCATTTTCCAACGCCGATATTGGTGTTGGAGATGGTGTTAGGCACCACATTATTCGAGACAAAAACTGCATGATTCAAGCATATTGAATGAGACACTTGGAGTGAGACCTAAGTCGTTTAGACGCGGTTCGAGAAGGAATAGCAAAATAGGGCGTGGAATTAGTCCAGAATTGGTATCGGAGTATGGGATCGCGGAAAAAGCCCAAAGGCGTTGGCTACGCTACTTTTTCCACCCGAAGTTACCCCACTCCCCTGAAGGGAGATGATACATCTTGAAAATACCAAGTATCCTGGAGGCAAGTGAAAAGGATGAACTAGATTGCTACAGCACTTTAACCTACAAACACAGTATTGCCTACCCTAAAACCAGCGCATCGAGAATCTGTCCTCCCCATCACGCATAGATAATACGCACCTCGTTGGGAAAGCCATCGGGTACAAGGTTGAATTGAGGCACCGAACTCGAATCATTTTGCCAGTGTCTAGGTGACACAAGACGTGGTTTGAAACGATGATGTGGGCCTAACACGTTTCTTAGACTATTGGCAATTTCAATATCTATCGTGTTGACGCCCGCTCTTACGAAGTCAGTTATCTCAGCACGGTATGGTTGCCAAGCCAATGTCCCCACCTGCTTGCCATTAACGCGCAGGAGGGCGTATGTGCTTGCCAAGTTAGACAATTCCAACCACACCCGCCGTTTTTCCATACGTGGGATAATGACTTCTTGGGAATAAACGGCCCGCCCAGAAAAGAACGGATATCCTTGGAAGATCCAACTACCAGCTTGAATGGTGGTACATTCAGAACTTAACTCAAAGTGGCACAAATCCACCGTTTCAACAGCAAAATCGCCAATTAGATACACCGGTTCAAGACTAAGATCATCTTGGAAACACCGCTGCATTGTAATAGTGTTTTTACCTGGACGAATGATTCCCCCGATGGGTATGCAATGAAATGCCGGATCAAGCCAGTACGCCTTCGATGCCCTGACAGGAATGTCGTTTACTGCAATATCCCAATCACGCCCTTCTTCTACCACCAGCTGCAGTTCTCCCGCTGGAACCTCAACAACTCGATAAGTAAAGCGAAGCGACAGTCTATTCTGCGTCGGTTCGACACTGCCTGTAGAATACCTACGCCAGGGTTGCATATCACGTATTGCCATATCCGGTAGACCATGAGCGCGCCGAATTAGTCGCTTTACCTCGCTAATGGGCAGTGGTCCATGCCAACTGGTAACTTCACCGTCTTGGTATTCCGCACTGTCCAAAACCAAGACGTTCGGGTCAAGGCGTCGAAAACGCCACGTGGGTTCTAATACGGTTACTTCTTTGATCCGCTTGGGCTCGTGAACACCCTTTTTTGATGTTCCGCAAACAATAATGTTCCGATCTTCTTTAGCCTTAAGAACCGAACCATCGTCCGATTGGTCACTTTGCGGACGCAACACAAGTAGATGCGACTCGCCCGGGGCGAAATCTAGCCTTGTCTTTAGTATGTCCCCCATCGTTTGCTCATGCTCGCGCTTTGTGGAAAGCAAAGCGATGGAACCATCGGTAAGATCCCATCGTTCGAGGACCATTTTTGTTGCGTGATTCTGGGAGGGAATCGCAATTTGTACTGTAATATCCGTCTGTGGCATAAGCTCCATATTACAGACAAAGACCAATCTTCCTTGATCCAAAGATCTAATGTGTGTATAAATGGACGGGTTGGTATGACCGTGGAAGCAAATTTTACGTTTTGTAACTGATGGCAGCCAAGCCAACAAATCCACCTCACTGGCAAATATGCGACACCGCTTGAGGAAGGCATCTAGACGCGGATCGGGTCTGCCGTTAACAAACCTAGGTAGTGGGGTCACGGCGGCTACGGTACCGCCTTGATCCAACCATTCAGTTAATAGGTCCAACGTTGTAGAGAGTAGATTACTAACAGGGGGAATAATCAGAACCGGGTATTTCATGGCACCGATCGACATGTTCTCCTTTTCAACGCGGCCGGCATCTTGTAATAGCAACTCATCCGCCAAATCGTATGACCAACCACGGCTAGATAGTGCCTTTAGTAAGTCATCATACATAATCTTTAGCTGATCATTTAATTCCTTCGGCAATTGATATGGATTGAATGTTTCAAACGGATCAGGCTTGCTGCGGTAACCGGTCCAAAGACTTGTCATCGGATGTAAGACAACAAAGTCGGCTTCATAACATCCTTGGGCCAGTGCATAATACAAGCGCGCTATGTATTCATGCAACATGGGATACTGATCCCACCATGGCTGGTGTGACCGAAAAGAAGGAGGATGATCGTATTTCCGCTCGCCCCTTAAGCTATAGTGACTTAAGTGTTGGTTAAGTAAATTCACTCCTAAGACCGCCTGCCACTCAGCATATGCTTTTTGTTCTTCAAAACTAATCTCCCAACCGGCGCCGCCATATGTTTCAGAAAGAACACGGTCACGATTCATTTGATGGGCAACACTGGTTACCGCCTTTACCATAGCGATGTTGCCCATTTGCGTCGGTGAATTGCCCCCGAACCCCTCATCCCCCAGATCCCACCGTAACCGATGCATTTTTCTATCACGACCCAAGACATCGATGCCTGGGATGTGTTGCCACGCCGCGGGCAACATGATGTTTCCCGTAAGTTCGGGGCTAAAAACATGTTCCCATAAATGTCCCGTAAAATTAAGGCCCTGGCAGTCACACCATTCATAAATTGGTCGCATCCAGCGATCCACAAACAAGCGAGATAACAGACTCCAATACTGCACCCGCAGTTCATAGCAATACACAGTATCAAATACAAGCTCAGGAAGACGAGAGATCAAGTCTTGTCCATAGGTCTTGTTAAACACCTGCGGCAAATCCGGGGTCCAGGGTAACCCACCACCGCAAAAAGGACTGAAGTAAGGCTCATCGGTAAAGACACCGGGTATGACCACGCCAAACTCCTTAGAAAACCGCCTTCGATAGGGTTCATAGGCCACGTCCAAAAAAGCTTCCGCCGCGTCAGGGTGCAAGGTATCTACATAAGGCGCGCCATTGAGCCAGGCATTACCCGGGTGGGTATGTACACAAAAAACCGCAAGCCGCGCCTTTGGGTGCGGGGCTCTTTCACCTGGGGTGGCAACCCGGTAGTCCAGGCCACCCTGATCGCGGGGAAAAAGCCAAAACCGACCGATGACTTCACCGCTTTGAATCTTTTCATCTGCCTCTAAAACATGACAAACAAGAACCCTTTGGGCTAGATGTGGGTATTTATCGTGTACCAATCCGCCAGCAAAACCACTAGGATAGCTACTTTCATCATAGATCCATATCTTCATGCCACTTTCTTTACCAAATTCTAAGCACACTTCGAATAAAGAAAACCAATCCTCGGATAAAAATGGCGTCCAAATTCCAGGTCGCGCATGAACAAAAACCCCACCCATCCCAGCAGCCTGAAACTCGCGTAGCTGTGCTAGGACCTCATCACGGGTAAGCCGATCATTCCAGGACCAAAAGGGGACGGCGCGGTACTCCACAGGAGGATGCGCAAACTCCTCGTTAGTTAGCCTACGGGGTTTGGTCAAGATGTGCTCATTACTTCGGGTTGTTTTCATGGGCTACCGCCTCCGGGTTGTGCCAATTTGGACAATTCTTATCACGTCTGTCAAAAGCAATCCATTGGTATTATGGTTGGCAAGGGGAACCAACTTCTAATAATGATATTCCTCACAGGAGCTGTTCCACCCTTTATACCTAGTTTTTTCTCATTTTCCCTAAGATGCCGTGACGGTCTTATTACCGCTCTTTCGGGGACTATAGTACCGACAATGTTCTCAAAAGAGATAAGGCCCAAGGATCTATCGGATTCTTAAGGTACATCTTTTTTACATGCACCTTCGTTGTTCCTCTAATTGGTCCTTGATATATTGGCAATTGACTACCTTTTCCTGCAGATCCAAAGCTGTATAAAAATAATGGTTACTAGCCTCATAACCAATTCTAGAATCACAAGAAGCAATCTTGTAGAGGGCTTTGGTAACCTGAATTTCCTCATCGATGATTTGAATCATCTCATCTACGTATCTTTTACGCCCTTTAGGATCAGTTGATTTCAGCCATCGGTTTCGTAATCGAACAAAGCGCGCCTGCAGGCCGGTACTCTGAAAATGACAGTAGGCCGCTTGGGACACATTCATTAGGTCCGCAAAAACCGCATTCCCGGTCTCATCAACTAGATCTGCCGCCTGATGAAGTAGTTCTAACCCCTGCCTCCACTTTTTTGCAAGCCGCATAAATTGATCTTCAAATACCTCGGCGGGGTAAATCGCTCTCCACGAGTTGAGATCATCATACGGAATACCCACCATCGTTGCTTTGTAGCCCGTTGGCTCCAGATAAAGTAGATTTGCCGGACCTATATTCTGGGGAGCATAATATAAAACGCCAAGATGAAAAGGAAACTCCCGTAGCGCCTGACTAAAGTACGTCCATGCTTCGGTTACAAAGGCAAAGGCCCGGGATCCAAATAACCGTTTACTGAACTCTTCACTGTCCACGATAATTCCCTTGTTTTCCTCCCAAAAATAATCCGATGCCAACTCAAGATTAAGCGATGGATACCCGCCTAGAGTCCAACTTAACATCAATCCATCGACTTTCGATTCAGCCAATTTCCGAAGATGCTCTTCAACCAAGTCCATGGCGGGAAGATAGGGTACCGCGGCACATTCCCAGGTCGTATTAAGCTGTACTTTAGCAACAGTGGTCATGCCCCTTTCCCTTCCCACTGCCCAGCTTTGTTCAGAGCGCTCCCCCGGTCCCACAATAGACATGGAATAATCCAATACCCGCCCAGGTACACCCGCAATATTAAACGGTATATCCTCTTCACTGGTGCACATTAAAGCCACATCTTGGGGAAAAGCCAAAATGGCCTCATCCAGCATTTCTCTAGACCAGCCGGCACCACGGGCATAGCCCCAAGTCCAACAGATAATCTGCGCATCTGGTTTAGCAGAATGTGCACCATCCACGATCAATTGATTGACTTCAGAGACAACTTCTTGGGGGGTACGCTTAGCGCATCGGGGACAATTTGTCGTAAGATGCGACGCCTTTGAATAGCAATTCGTCAGATTCTCTGACATGGTAATGGTAAATAAACCCGCTAGATCGGGGACCTGTTCAAATAGGTGACTTACCCCATTTCTAAGATACGCCTTAGCATCGTCACAGGATGTACACAGTGCCGCTTGCTCTTCTAGTGTATGACCCTTTAACTCAGGAAATCGTGCAAAAAAGCTAAGTGGCATGGCCCGCGGTTCATTGAAATACAGGTAAACGCCAATACCAAAATTGGCGGCACGGGCCACCAGTTTACGTAGGTTTTTGATGCGCTCTTCCCAGTGATCCGAAAGGTCAGGGGTCTTTTCCCAGGGAAATAGTTGGTATAGTACTGCGTGCAACCAGATGCCGTTTACTCCCAAGCTAGATAGGCGGGCTAGTAGTTCATCCGGATATGGATCTAATTCTGGTTCTAGTAGTGGATCTCCATATACCGCAGAATATGAGTAAATAAGCCGTAGTTCAAAACGAGTACGGCGGTTTACGGTTTGGGGCTTCAGGCGGGGGCCGCCCCTTAGTGACATTTGTCTTTCAATCCATTGCAGTCCCCTTAAGAGCCCCTCTTCGTCCACGGCAGTAATGCACACGCGATCTGGTTGGATTATGATTTCATGACTTTCGGAGGATAACGACGGAACAGGGTCTAACTTTAGTTCAATGGTGTTCTTCCTTGCCGCGTCACTAGTAACAGCGATGGTCTCCTGCCATTGCTGGGCAAAACGTTGGGCAAAATACTCCGCGAACTTCCTCACTTTGTTAGATGACTGCGGGTACACAATTTGCCAAGCTTGATTGATTACGATATCATCGGCTTCAATTGGTTTGATGCCCGCTGTAATCTGGAGCGGATACCCAAAGTCGTGAAGAAAATCAAAGGGGCTTGCTGTGCTTGTTTCTACAGGAGATGGAAAATGTTTCTTTAGCACCGCCCGCATTTGAGCAGTTGCAGCCTGTTCACCATCCGTAAGCGGTCGGAAGTACACTGGTTGTGTAAAAGGCTTCATACTACCAAGTTTGATCCACAAAAAGTCATCTTCTTTGAGGGTATAAACCAACCTTTCCTCGGTCCAGCCCAAAAGCGTAAGCAACTGACTGATGGGCAAAAGATGCCAGTTCCTGCGAATGATGGTGATATAGCCCCGTTTCAACCAGTACTTGCCCACTTGAGGCGGAACCCTTAACCCCATGCCCCGGGCCAATTCGATGATGTTATCCTCAGTGGTGCCAAGGACCAAGGCTAAGCGCTCCACAGAGACTAACTCCCAGTTTCGCCACACAACCGCTTGCTGCCGCGTGGGAAAGTGCGGAAAGTGTAGCGCCCGGGCAGATTGATCTTCCTGTAACATCATTACAAGATCTCCGTTTCTATCAGGCACTGTTATATGGGCCTAAATTGGCGTAATTGTCTTTGTATCACCGCATCGTCTTGCTAATCTTCGCAACCTGTGCGGAAAGAAGAGCTAAACGATGCGGTGTTTTGGTATAGGTTAGCGCACAAAACGTGCATGGGCGCCCTTGTGGTTCCACACTATTGTACGTTATCACTCATAGCTTCATCTAATTTCTTTTGAATCGTAGAGTTGACAAGTTCGAGGGCATCTTGAGGTTGTTTCTTGCCGGTCAACACGTCCGTTAATGCATTGCCAATCTCCGATGCATAGTCCGCCACAACGGGCATGCCTGGACGCCTATTACGGGCCGACTGAGCAATCTCTAGGTACACAGACATTACTGGATCATCAAGATACGCCTCATGAACCGGGGACTTGAGATAGGCAGGTACGGCACCAGAAGTCCGCCCAAAGGCGTCGGTCCCCTCTGGGGTAGCCGTGACGAAACGGACGAATTCCCAAGCTAAATCAGGATGCGGGGTATCTGGTAATATCCCCATGGCCCACCCCCCAATCCACGAGGGATTTGGTGTGCCACCATCCTTATAAGGCATAAGCCCCGCGCCGATGGAGTCATCACCCAATCGGGCACGCATATTCTTGAAGGTAGTAGAGACTTCAAAGCTCATGGCAGCTTTGCCTGTGACCAGTCGCTGATCCGCTGGAACGGCTGGCAAAATCGCGTGATATCGCTCATAGTAATCCCGCAAGAATTCGAAGGATTCAACGATCGCCGGATCGTTGGCCGTCACCCGATTTGTCTCGTAATCATAGAACGAACCGTTAAAAATCCAGCCCCAGGTAAAGGCAGTGTTGTAGTTTCCATACACTTCCCAGGGTACGCCCCCAACCTGATTTAGCACGCCTTCATTACCCATCTGGGTTAATTTCTTGAAATATTCCTCGTACTGCCTTAAAGTTACGGGGGCTGGTTTTTCGGTAAGCCCGCCTCGCCAAAAAGATCCTTGTTCCACACAAAAGCAAAGTTTGGGTCCACTTGCAGCGTCATTGCGTATTGTTTGCCCAACCATTGGGTTTGATCCCAGGCGGCTGGTATGAAGTCTTCCTTTTGCAGACCGCTGTCAGTAATATAGCGATCAATAGGCATCAGTAACCCTAAATGAGCGTATTGGGGTACCACGTGACCGCCCACCATAGCAATATCCGGGGATAACCCGGAGACCACCAAGGTCATCAGCTTACTAGACAAGCCATCGTCCACTCGATCAGACCACGCGGCTGAATGGAGAAACTCAATTCTCACTCCAGGATGCAGTTTTTCAAATTCCTCCGCCGCTGCATAGATCCCCCCAGCGCCGGAGGCTGCACCCCAACGTATGGCAACGGTTAACGTCGTCTCTGCGATGGCCGGAAGCGAACAAGTAACAAGGGTCAAAACGGCAATTAGAACAGACACCAATCGTGTGTTCCCCAACAAGTTCATACCTGACGAATATTTCACTGCTCGTTTCATGGATTACATCATCCTCCTGCTTATGTTTTTGGTCCTATTCCTTCCGTAAAGGAAGCGGACCTGTTAGCCCATCGTTAAATACACTTGGTATGGTTTACCTCATCTTTGTTGACAAGGTGGCATCACAAACCGCTCGATGTCCTTTTATCTATTCGTGCCTGATGGCAATGACCCGATCCACGTATAAGTACTCAATAACCGTAGAGCTAGGGGGAGCAAACCACACATAGTGAGTCGGCCAAGCGGGATTATACTCATAAACCCACGGAATTTCGATAAAATGGTACTCCCCGTCTCTTACATCCCTGAAGCTTACCGTGGCTGAGGCCCCGCTTTGAGGGTAAATACCGTAACTTAATGCGGGACTTGCGGCATACCCTTCACCGGGATCGACCCTGACGCTCGCATAAAGCTTCCATCGTCCTTCCTTAGGTAGTACCCTATTATGCAGTTGAAAGGCCCACGCACCTGTACTGCCGGTCACCTTTGCAGCCACAGCATTCGAAGCCTTGGGATCATGGACAAGCTTCGCCTGAATTAGATTAAACGCTTCGGTCTGAAACTCTATCCAATCCTCCTCTGGCACATGCTTTACAAAATCAGGTACCGGCGTTACAGTTCGTTTGATGTTGATCACTTCAAGGAGTGCATACACAGGTTCACTCTGTTTGTAATTACCAAGATCAATGGTGGAAAGCACAAATCTTCGGTGGCGATCCATTCCGTCGGTATCCCAGTGGATCCCACGGCGCTCTGCCTCCCGCTTCCACTCAGCACCCCGCATCAAAATGACATAGTCTACCTCAATCCGGGCCCTTTGCACGTGATCGGAAAACACCGGATCGTGAGCAACGGCCCTTTCGGCCTCCCTGAACAATTCATCCGCCCGAATCAAAAGATCAAAAGAAAGATACGGGGCACCCAATGGTGTGGCAATACCTTGGAGTTCTGAACCCGTCTTTTCAAATTCTTCGTGTAGTAGTTCTATGTACTCATTGATAAAGGGAGCCGCGGGACCATAATAGCCTTGAACAAACTCCCGGATAAGTGCTCGGTAATCCTGATCAGGGTTCCACAATAACCGAGCGGCTAGCCACGTACGCAAATCCGAGAACCCAACACCCGCCGCATCGGCGGATCCATGGATGTGCTGCCCAAAGTAACCTTTAAAGGCAGGGTACTGCGCGTACCATTGAATTGACTCCGCCATGGCGTACAAGTTAGGGTATGGCATCAGGTAACCGCCGCCGTTAAAATCAATAAGGTAGTCCCAGACCACAATCTCGCTTGAGATCTTTGCCCACTGCTCGGCGTTTTTTAGGGTCTCTTTATTTTGCAGGGCATTAATTGCGCGTCCATGGTCTTTATCAATCGGGGCGAAAGTAATGACGACATTATCGGGGATCGTCAGACCAATGGGTGCCTTTTCCGTAAAACGATACGCCAGTGTGCCAATACGGGCCTCGGGAATCTCAGCCCTGACTCTTTCCGCTACATCCTTAACCATATCAAAGATGGGCGCAGCCAACGTCCCTCCGTGGGCATTGGCAAAGGCTTGACTTTGCGCATCCGGGTACCATGCCGTATCTTCTTGACTAAAACCATAGGAGGCATCTTTTCCTTGTTTAATCCTTTGCTGAATGATGCCGGACAGATTCTTGGAAGCAATTCGTCGAACGTCCTCATTCATTGCCAAGAGCTGACCCCCAGAGTGATACTTAATCTCGGGTACAATCCTATGGAAGTTATGAACATCCTGAGGCCAGTAATCAGACCAGCTATTGAGGTGGGGTTCTGACTGAGGTACCCGGGCATAACGGTCACGGAACTTCCCGTTTAGCAGATTATGTGCACGGTAACCCTCATCATCCAGATCGTTGACATAGATTTCTCTATACACAAACCGGGGAATTTGCACATCATTGGTGATGTCAAGCGTTAATGTCGATTTGCTCGGTACAAAAGTATACCTTGGGGAGTACCACTTGATACCAACATAGTGATCCAGGAAATGATTTACACCATACATCGTTCCCCGGGGATGACTGCCGGCAATAATGACAAACTCATCTATCTTGCGAATAACAAAGCCATCTTCCCCCAGTGCGTCACCGACTAACTCAGGGATCAGGTCCTCCGTCCAGGCATTTCTACCAACCAAAATTGCCGGCTTATGCGGCAGGTCGAGAAGATGCTCTAATGTAAAAGGTGCGCCTGTTACCTGGGTTAAGTAATCAACAAGTTCCCCGGCTGCATGAGCTTCGATGCTGTTAGCATCGGCACTAACAAATACCCCGATCAGGGCTCTGCCGTTATCCGCTAACCGCGTTTTCCCCTGCAGATTAGTTGCCTCATTGTTATCTTGGGCCATAGCAAGGCTACTCCACATCATAAGTAATAGTATAAGGAAGGAAATCTCCACCACAATACTACGCAACCACAGCCACCTCCAAGGTTACAAGTTCATGAGCCTAATAGTACCGCTTACCCCAATTAATCTTTGACTTCGCCGACTGTCTTAGGAAACAGACTGTCGATAATCCGCGCAATTACCAGTGATTTACATCTTTCAGTTGCCTAAGCCGCGCCCGTCGACTGGTTGTAACACTGTTTCACATTAACGGGGCCTCTGTTGACATGTTTCATTATACTAAGCCTGTAAGATCGTGTCAAGTGCTCGCGAATTCTTGACAATCCCTCATTTTTACATTACGATCAAAATCGGGAAAAGACGATCTTTTGTGGCTTTACCCCGTCTTTTGGTTCAAAGGCAACATCTATTTAAGCATTAACCCCACGAGAAATAGATTTGAGGATAAACCATGAATTATGGACCGAGAATGAGAATCCGTGCCCAACTGAATAATCTCAATGGAGTCTCTTTATCCATCGCCAAATGGCTGCTCCAATTCGATGAAATCCAATCTGATCCAGCAGATTTAACTACGGGGATGATCGCGAGGGAGCTAGAGGTCTCTCGGGCCGCCGTGGTTAGGTTTGCCCAGAAGTTGGGGTATACCGGCTTTGTAGAATTTCGAAACGCCTGGATCCAGGAAACCAAGCCCCCCTCCTTTCAACCCGAACAGAATCAACCACTACCAAAGGCCATGGATGCAGCTGTGAAAATGACAAGTGCGGCGATTAACGACTTATTAACAAGCCTCAACACCCGGGAATGGCGACGTGCGGTTGAAATGATCTGTACCGCAAAAACCATCACTTGGTACGGGGTCGGGCAATCAAGACCCATCGCGATGATGGGAGATCAACGACTTACAGCAGCCCTACGGTACTCACGCATGGTCAACGACTTCCATGAACTCAATGAGGTAGCCCCAGTTATCGGCGATGGGGATGTAATCATCATTGTCTCTCATACTGGCATCTGGAAAAATATTACCGAGCTTCTAGAACCCTGTAAAGGTCGAGGCACAAAGATCATTGTCCTCACAGGACAACCCGACTCCGTTATTGGTCGTTTCGCAGACCTCGTTTTACTAGCCCCATCCCGGGAGATCACTGTAAACAAGTCGGCCCAGGTCCTCTATGGCCCCAAGGCACTGCTGATGGACATGTTACTATTTGAAGTAATACAGCAACTAGCAGAAGTCTCAGTTTTCTGGGGCGAGAAAAAACTACAAGACTAATCCCCAACCATACGCTAATATCCTGCACAGGCATGCCCGGCGTATGGGGTCCTAAGTTCATACCTATACACCTTTTCTTGAGCTTACTAAGCATCCCCCGCTCAAAACCTACACTGGAAAACAGACGAAGGAATCAATGTCTTGGATCGCCGGCATTATTCCCAATCTATAAGCCCCTGCAAGAAGCAGTACCCTTTGGGGTTGATAACGCTGAAATCCTCTTTTTGCTCTATTACCCTGCAAAACTATCTCTGAGCCAACTGACCAATAGCTGAACTGACTGAGATTCAAGTAAGACAACTGCACCCGGTCCCAGTCCACCCACCCATTTTAAGACTAAGGACCCATGACTAATATGACCAACACCCATTACACATTTCATTGGTCATATCCGCGACCACGTACGGCATCTTCATGAACCCCTTTCCCCTAGACTCATCCGTCGGTAGATGCTTAAATTATACGAATCAGGACTACTCCTGTCTTAAGGTAAGTACGTTAGTGATCAGTTCGGCTACACCATGTCCAAATTCTTTGCTAGCCACCCAGCCTTGGTTTTTTAGCACAAACTGCTTAATCTCATCATCCGCGTTGGAGACTGTACCTGCTTGAAATCCAAACTGATCAGTGTCCAACATGCTTAGATCGTTCTCCGAATCTCCAATACTTAGTACGTTCTCAGGAGACAGACCCAGTCTTTCCACCAACTGTTTTAAGGCTGGTCCTTTTCCAATTTTGGACCCTCTGACCCCAACATTACGTACATTGCGGATTAAGGTCAGCGTGGGAGGGATTGTTGCCTCCATTTTTTCCACCGCAAGCTTTGCTAACTCTCTAGTGGAGAAGACAAGTTCCACCCATCCCTTTCTCATCTCTTCGGCATCTAGTCGAATTACATCAGGATCCAATTTTGTTAGGTAGGGCCACTGGGAGACAACAAAGCCCTGCATCACCTCCAACAAAGATTGCTCCAAGGACAAGGTCCAGTTGTTGTATTCCAAATCCGGCCTGAAAAGCCCTTTATCTTTGATGTAAATAAACCGTTCTTCGGCGACGATGGCGGACACAGATGACTCTAACACCTCGTATTCCTCAACCAAGTTCTCAATAAACTCATAGGGACGTCCAGTCACTATTGCAAATTGGATTCCATGCCGGCGGGCCTGTTTCATGGCCTGTAGTGCAGCAGGATGTATTCCGTAGCCGGGGACTCCACCGAGCAAAGTCCCGTCGAGGTCCACCGCGACAAGATCAACCCAGTCCACCGGGTAGTCTCTTTCTGGAAGTACACTTGTTGTTGTCATCTCATAGTCCTCCGTATTCGTCGTGAAATTGGCCCACTTACTCCATCTATTTTGCCAAGAGCGCTAATCAATATTTTGTCGTGCCGACACTTTGAAACCCATGTTGGAATAATAGGATAGATGAGCTCGATTCGAACGATGGCAGGAAACCAGCCTGCTTGCTCTTAGAGGTAGTAACCTGCAAAGGGAAAACAGTGTTCCATCTAGCAAAGCTCTGTCCTTGGATTGAACCGCTTTGGTGCACCTTGGCCACTAAACGTACGGGTTTGATTGCCTCCGTGAGACATTAGCAACGTCATTGTATTGGAAATCCCGTGCATTTCAACACTTGCAGCCATATATCCACGTTCATCTGTGTGGGTCACTACTGATACCACGTGCTCCTCATTCCATTGGAGACCAAGCTACCTGCAAATTGTGCGCCCACGCCCATCACTTATTGTAACACTGTTTCATCTCAGTAGACACCTAGTTTACATGTTTCATTATACTGAGCCTGTAATATCATGTCAAGGGGTGCATGCACAAAACATAACCAGAATTATCTGAAGATACGTCTATGCCGCTGTTTTCCTTTTCCCGCAAGCTCTCGATTCGTCCGCCCGGCGCGGGAAGTATATATCAAGACTAGTCGCTATCTTTATATGGGGTTCCTTCGATAGGTAACAGCTTCCCAAGGTCAGTATTTCAAAGGGACCTTGAAGCATACATAAAGAGTACAGAAGCGTAGCTATAGCGCCTAAATCTATATTAGCCAAGCTAGTACATACCAGTTCTTCTCATCGATGGGAAGTAGTCCATCTGTCATACAGATAACAGCGGGCGTATTTAGTTATTGGGGGGAGAAGAGTTGGTCATCAAATCTTCCGTTTACCCAATCCAAACGTAGGTGAAGTAGATGGTTGAACCCTTCCTCACTCCAGCGCATACCCACTCCTTTG
>JALNWK010000057.1 GCA_023230925.1 Limnochordia bacterium | reverse complement strand
TAAGATCAAGGTTATAAAACGAGAATCATATGGCTTTCACGATTTAGAATACTTTCAGCTGAAGATCAAGCAAAGATGCAGTGGGAAACAAGAAAAAGGTCAACACTTACGGAGATGAACCAACTGGTTAATCTCGTCGATCCTGTACCCCAGCTCAGGAAATGGGTCCACCGGATCTTCCACGTACACGGAAAGGATGCAACAGTAGCCTGGGACATCATCCGTGAATACGGCATCAATGGACCAAAACAATTCGTTTGGCACCGGACACCAGGTTTTGGGGATTCGAACTGGACAGATCTGATCTCAATTCTGCGCCACGCTAATTATGCGGGTACCATTGACATTGAGGGGTTTCACGATCCTGTCTACAAGGATGAATTGGAGATGACGGGACTAGTACATGCCCTTCATTACTTGAAAGAGTGTCGGGGCGGAGACTTTGTACCAAACCCAGCTTAGCAAAAGGAGGTTAATTCCATGAGTCAATTTCGAGTACTAGTCGTCGGCTGTGGAAACATGTCCCAGAAATGGATCGAATATGCTTTGAGTAGGCAGGACTGCGAAATCGTAGGTCTCGTCGATCTTCGTCTCGAGAATGCCCGTCGTACCCGTTCTCGACACAACCTTGATTGCCAAGTCCATAGCTCTCTTGATTCTGCCATCGCCGAAACAAGTCCGAATCTAGTCTTTGATGTTACAGTTCCTGAAAGTCATCGAGATGTTGTAATAACCGCGTTGCGCTCTGGATGTAACGTTTTCGGTGAAAAGCCGATGGCCACAAATATGGAACAGGCGCGGGAAATGCTGGCCACATCAAAACAAACGGGTAAAACCTATGCAGTCATGCAAAACCGACGCTATTTGAAGAACATCAGGGCTTTTAGAAATATCGTAGACAGCGATATCATTGGCCATCCGAGTTTCCTGACCGCAGATTTCTTCCTGGCACCTCATTTCGGAGGCTTTCGTGAATCAATGGATAGTCCATTGATGTTAGATATGGCTATCCATACCTTTGATCAAGCCCGTTTTGTTATCGGGTCTGACCCCATTTCGGTATACTGCCATGAATTCAATCCCCATGGTTCCTGGTACAAAGGTGATGCTGCAGCAGTCTGTACCTTTGAATTTGATAATGGCGTTGTTTTCTCGTACCGTGGTTGCTGGTGTGCCCAAGGATACCCGACATCTTGGGAATCATCTTGGAGACTTGTTGGATCTAGGGGGACCGCAATATGGGATGGGGAGCGCCTACCTACTGCTGAAGTCGTGATCCCTACGGATAAGAAACAGTTTCTCATGAACTATGAACAAGTTGAAGTACCTGCAACGTGGGAAGGAAGCGAAGGACACTTCGGTTGTCTAGACGCCATGTTTGCAGCATTAATTGCCGGCACACCACCCGAAACAGATTGCACAGACAATATCAAAAGTATGGCCATGCTGTTTGGTGCTTTGGAGAGCTCCCGTAGCAAACAGGTAGTAGACTTGCTTAACCTATAGCCTCCATTGAAGCTCTGCTTGGACTAGTTATATACTGGCGGTGTACAGTCTACTTCCGAGTAAAATGTACATCGCCAGCGATTTTAAATTGGCAACGGTGCTCGTGAGCATTTTACTTAACGTAAGAGGTATTATCCGGAGCCACTTGAACTGATTCAAGCCGGAGCGAAAACCGCCGCGCTCACCGGAATCATGAGGTCGGTGACGCTTGACCCTTATTCTGTGATATAATATCCAATATATGTATGATAATACTAGTGAGGACCGACGGAGGACTTCTTGGTCTTCTGGCATGTTGGAGGAACTAGGAAATGGGACTACTTGAGTTGTTTATTATTGCTGTTGCACTATCCATGGATGCTTTCGCTGTGGCGATCTGCAAAGGACTGTCAATGCAAACAATGAACTATAGACACGGGGTTTTGACAGGTCTCTTCTTTGGTGGTTTTCAAGCCTTGATGCCACTTTTCGGCTACCTACTTGGCACACAGTTCCATAGCTATATCACGTCCGTTGACCACTGGATCGCCTTCGTCTTGCTTTCCCTTATTGGGATCAATATGATTAGTGAATCCAAGAAACCCTATGAAAAACTGGATGCATCCTTTAATTTTAAGAACATGATCATCCTGTCCCTTGCAACCAGTATCGATGCCTTAGCTGTTGGGATCACCTTTGCATTCCTTAACGTCAACATAGTACCAGCAGTCCTACTGATTGGTGTAATAACCTTCTTGTTCTCCCTTCTAGGGGTCAAAATCGGGACTGTATTTGGTTCCAAGTACAAATCAAAAGCCGAGCTAACGGGTGGCGCCATCTTAATCGGAATGGGTATTAGAATACTACTTAGTCACCTTGGCATTCTGGGGTAGATAGACTGATTAAGATAAGGTAATAGTAGTTATGGAGAAGCAAACCCACGGATGTTCCTTTAGCAAAGACTGGTTTGCAGTCCCGCAGGAGGAGCCTCGACCTTATGAATAGAACTTAACTCTGCCCCTGTTAAGCACGTCCTGGGGTCTTTTGTGAGCCTTACCCACATCCCCGACTTAGCATGTGCTGCGGTCAACTACTATAGCGAGCTGACCACAGCATCCATACGGTAGACACCGTGTACCGGTTACGCTCGGTATTGTGCTGCTACACCCGTTATAGACGTGCTTCCAGACAATAACAGCACAGTTCTTAATTAAGGTACGGACGACTAATCAAGCCTAGTCGTCCGCATGTGATCATACTCTGCTCTACTGCTTCCATGCGTCGAACAGTCGCTGCGATTGGGAGCTTCCTCGCTATTGCGTCTTTAGGATTGCTTCTTATCTGCACTACATCTGTGATCATGGTAGCAAGCACCCTTTAGCGGAGCCGCGTACAACGGAGCAGATTGCATAACTCCTTCGATGAAAACATTCAGAATATGGATTCGCATCGCAGTCTGTGTTAAACCCCACAACTGCAGAGGGTCGTCCTTACTGTAGGGAAAACAATTCAGGTAAATTGCCTATTCTTGCTCAAGTATAAGACGTTCGTATTCAGCCTCCAGGGCATCCTTATCTGCGCCGGGCTCTTGGAGTTTTGCCACTAGCTCGGCCATTCTCATCTGCCGTACCATCCTTTCCATTTCCCTATCGGTGTCATAGGCCGTTTTTTCTTTACCTAGCATATATTCGTCTATACTTCCTTCGAACTCCTTGATCGTCTGATCTTCGAAGATCAGCAGTTTATCGGCTACTCTATCCACAAATGTCCGATCATGGGACACAAACAAGACCGTACCTTCATAATCACAAAGCACGCTCTCTAGTGCTTCTACAGATCCCATGTCAAGGTAGTTGGTGGGTTCATCTAGAAGTAGAACGTTAGCATCGGATACAAAAAGCTTTGCAAAGGACACCTTTATCTTTTCCCCACCACTTAACATACCAACACTCTTATAGACGTCGTCTCCTTGGATGAGTAACCTTGCTAGTATTGTCCGGGCCACAGTCTCCTTCTGGATTCCGTCCTGCATTACATTTTCAAGCACCGATTTGCCAGGCTCTAGATTCTCAAAATCTTGACGAAAATAGCCAATCCGTGCTTTAGGTACGATAGAAATGCCTTTTGCTCGATTGTTGATCAAGTTCAATAGGGTCGTCTTTCCTGTTCCATTTTCACCCCACAGAGCAGTTTTCGAACCATTGTAGACCCTAAATGAGGCATCACTAAAGAGTCTATTGCGTCCAAAGGCAAAGGACAATCCCTCCGCCGAAATCACCACCTTGTTTCCAGGGGAATCCGTTAAAGAGAAGTCTAGCTTGATCCCGGGAAGCTCCTTGGGTCTTTCTCTAACCTCTAATCGTTCAAGACGGGCCTTTAGACTGCCAACGGCGTTGTGAATTTTTTCCTGTTTCTCACTAGCCTTGGCCTTGTGAAGACGTGCCTCGGAGTTACTCATCCTCCGAGGTGGTCTCTGGGTTCTTTTAGACTTTCTCTGTCTATCCCGTATCGCTCTTTCTAGTTTTCTCTTATCTGACTCATATTTCTCGTATTCCGCCAGAGCAGACTGGATCTCCTTTTCCCTCTGCCCTTGGTAGAAAGAGTAATTCCCATCATAGAACCTTAGCCTGCCCCCTTTAATCTCAACAATCCTGTTGCACAGGCTATCCAATAAGGAGCGGTCGTGACAAATCAGGATAAAGGAATCCACCGTGGCTAGCTTCTGCTGAAAAAGCTCAATACCTCGATAATCAAGGTTAGCTGTAGGTTCGTCGGCCAGTAACAATATGGGGTCTTGACTAAAGGCGTTGGCGATCCTAATCCGTGTTCTCTCACCACCACTGTGTATGTCCTGATCCAATTTGTCAGACAGACGAAATTCACTTAGCGCTTCCGGACTAGCATTGATATCTTCAAGAGAAAACTGACGGATATAGGCCAGGTTGTAGTAATGCTTCACAAATCCCGCATCAGGTACAATTTCCTTCGCCAGTATGTTCATCAGCGTTGTCTTTCCAGAACCATTCTGTCCAACTAAACCTATCTTGTCTCCGGCATGAACCTTGAATTCATCTAGTTTTACGATTCGTCGGTCACCGTAGTACTTTTCTATATTCAAAGCTTCCAAAATAAGCATAAAAAAAGTCTCTCCTCTCACACTAAACATGTGCCGGAAAGACATCACCATGGCAGGTACATAGACAATAAGCACCGCCCATATTTGTAGACAATCTCTAGCCAATCCAGCACAAGAAGGAGGTATCCCATACCCCCGACCAAATCCAACTGATTCTGCTGAATTAGCTAATTCTCATCGCTAGTAGTACCTTGCCCTTTCCTAATTTTATTATATTTTACCCTAAACTTAAGCGAAAATCAATTCCCCGCGAATCACTCACTGATAATCTTACCGAAAAGGTGTTAGACTACCCACAGACCGTCCAAAGGCCTCTTTATTGACGATCTTCATTTCATCGTGTTAGATCACATAGCTTGGAATGTGCCCCAACCCTAAGATAAACAGGCCAATAACCAGTGTATAGACATGGGGATAGTCACCATCCTCCAGCATGATTATCCTCATCTTGGCTGGCTTCGCACAGAACTACTTAGGTGATACCAGTGCCTAGTCCCTATGGGAGGTCTTTATCTCAATAACTTCGGAAATACTAGTCAAGGCCAGGCATTACCCCAAGAAGAACTAAGCGTCAGCGTCCAAACCTAGCTTAATATCTACTTGGCTCCTTAAACCACCTGTGGTAAAATTGGCTTGACCACATATGCGACCCGTGGTGCAGTAATATTCTAAGGGGATGAACACTTTTGCAGAGAACATACGTAGGAAAGACCAAAGACGTCTTTGTTATGGATGACGGCAGAATCATGCTCCATTTCAAAGATGCAGTAACCGGATCCGCTGGTAAGGTGGACTCCGGTGCAAATGAGGTTATCGGAGAAGTTGCAGGTAAAGGACAATCCTCATATCGTCTCACGTTGTACTTTTTCGAGCTCTTGAAAGATGCCGGAATACCGACGCATTTTGTTGGTGTGGGACCCATAGAAAACAGCATGATCGTCGAATCGGCACGTTCTTACGAACTGGAGGTAATCTGTAGGGAGAAAGCCTGGGGTAGTTTTGTACGTCGCTACGGGAAGCATGTAACCGAAGGTACACCGCTACCATCGCTGGTTGAATTTACCATAAAGGACGATGAACGAGGAGACCCACTAATCACCGATGATGCTCTAGTGGCACTGAACATTGTCACTGACGAGGAAGTGCAGTATATGAAGAAGACTGCCCGAACCGTCACCGCCCTACTTAAAAAAGACCTTGCCCGTAAGGGCCTTGAGTTAATCGATATCAAGTACGAGTTTGGTGAGGTCGACGGCCATCCCCTACTTATTGATGAAATATCCGGAGATAGTATGCGGGTGGTCAAGGACGGACAAGTGCTGTTACAAAAGGAATTGGCCGGGGCTATCTTGGATTAATAGCCCCAGCCAGACTGTTACTTCCGATGCATCTTAAATTCAAGGAACAACTCGTTATAGTAGGCGGTCATCCGCCTACTGAGGTTTTCGTATACTTCCAGGGTATCAGTGATCTCAGGGCTAGGATAAAACCTTTCATCCTCTACGATTTCCTCTGGTAGGTAGTCTAATGCCCCTTGATTTGGCGTAGAGTAACCCACATACTCAGTGTTCACAGCGGAAATCTCCGGATCGAGGATGAAGTTAATGAACATATGGGCTGCCTCTACGTTTTTGGCGGTGGTGGGAATCACGATGTTATCAAACCACACATTGGTACCCTCCGTGGGAATGACATAGTCCAATTTCGGGTTTTCGTCAATAATCACAGACGCATCCCCGGACCAGACAACCCCAATCGCCGCTTCCTCATTGGCTAGTAGCATTTTGATCTCATCGCCCACAATGGCTTTCACATTGGGTACCAGTTCAAATAGTCGGCGCTGGGCTTCCTGTAGGTGGTCCACATCGGTATCGTTTAGGGAATAACCTAGGCTGTTCAGGCCAATCCCGATGACCTCCCGGGCACTATCCACTAGGAGGATTTGGTTTCGCAGTGATTCATCCCACAGATCGTTCCAGCTTTCTAGCACACGGCCGCCAAGCATCTCCGAGTTATAGACAATTCCCAACGTACCCCAGAAATACGGGATGGAGTACTCATTGTTCTCATCAAAGGGAAGATCCAAAAACCGCGGATCGATGTACTCCAGGTTAGGAATCTTGTCATGATCCAAGGGAATCAATAGCCCTTGCTCCTTCATTTTGTTAATCGCATAATCCGACGGGATCACGATATCAAAGGCGTTACCCCCATGGGAGATCTTAGTCAGCATCGCCTCATTGGACTCGAAGGTCTCGTAAATCACTTTAACGCCCGACTCCTCTTCAAAGGCAATGATAAGCTCCGGCTCTATATAATCACCCCAGTTGTAGATCGTGAGGATATTGCCACCGGAGTAGCCCTGCATCGAATTAAGACGTGCAGTGATATAGATCAAGACAACAGCCGCGATAAGCACCGTGGCAAACATCTGAACAACCTTCTTCATTTGCTCACCTCCACCTTATTGGGTCTACCCGCCTGCTTACTAATAGCATAGTAACCGATCACCAAAGCTAAGGTAACCAAAAATACCAGTGTAGATAGGGCATTGATCGTCAGGGAGATGCCCCTTCTGGCCATGGAGTAAATCTCCACAGACAGCGTGGAAAAACCACTTCCAGTCACAAAAAAGGTCACCGCAAAATCATCCAGGGAATAGGTCAAGGCCATGAAAAAACCAGCCATGATCCCTGGGGTAATATAGGGGATGACTACCCTGGTCAGAACATCCCGTCGGGTTGCGCCCAAATCTAGGGCAGCATCGATCAACGAGGGACTCATCTCCTGTAATTTGGGTAGAACCATCAAAACCACAATGGGTACACTAAAGGCGATGTGTGCAATGAGGACGGAGGCAAACCCCAGTTGCATGCCAATCATCGCAAACAGAATCAAAAACGATGCACCAATGATCACATCTGGACTGACAATCATCACATTATTTAAGGTCAGGAGAGCGTTACGAAACTCTCTACGCTTCACATTATGAATGGCAATGGCCCCGGCAACACCAATAATTGTGGAGATCGCCGCAGATAACAAGGCAATGGTCAGGGTGTTTAACAGTATCACCAGTAGGCGGGTATCCTGAAATACCTCCCGGTACCAATCCAGGGTGAACTCATCAAAATGATACATGGTACCCCCACTGTTAAATGAGTAATAAGCAAGGTACAAGATAGGTGCATAAAGGATCGCAAACACACACACAAGATAGATCGTAGACAATTTGAACCTCTTACCCACCTGAGCTCACCCGCTTTCTACCTGTTGTAAGCAACATTGTTAGCCCCATGGCGATGATCAAGACGATGGCAAGAGCGGATCCCATCCCCCAATCCTGTGTCACCAAAAAGTGCTGTTCAATGGCAGTTCCTAAGGTAATCACCCGATTTCCTGCAATTAGCCGGGTAATCATAAACAGGGATAACGACGGAATAAATACCGCCTGACATCCCGACTGCACCCCACTAATAGTCAATGGAAAGATCACTTTGCGAAAGGTGGTCCAGGGGGATGCACCTAAGTCATATGCCGCTGCCACCAACGAGGGATCCAACTCCTCTAACGCGCCGAAGATCGGGAGGATCATAAAGGGAATGAAAATATATACCGCCACAAAAATGAAACTAAAGTCTGTAAACAGAATCTGCCTGGCACCAATTCCAATGACTTCTAGAAATGAGTTAACCGGACCATAGGTACCCAAAAGCCCAATGAAGGCATAGGTCTTTAGTAGCAAGTTCATCCAAGAGGGCATCACAATTAACAACAGCCACAGCTGTTTATGCTTGGTTTTAGTAAGCAAGTATGACGTTGGATAAGCAATAAGCAGCGAAAACGCCGTTACCAAAAACGCATACCAAAAGGAGCGAAGGGCCATGCTCAGGTAGATCGGCGAGAAGAACCGCTTATAGTTCTCAATAGTCAATGCCCCTTCGATATCAAATAGGGAGTAGTATCCCACCAGCACAATGGGCACGATCACAAATAAGACGATCCACACAACATAGGGAATTAGATATATATTCCGGGTCCGCTTATCCATGGCGCATCTCCCCGTAGGACTCCAGCCTTCGATCGAATTCGGCCTCAGTCTCACCGATCCGCATCACATGAATATCCTCAGGCCAAAAGTCTAGTCCGATCTCATCCCCTACCGCTGCCTTTTTTGTGGAATGAACAAGCCATTCATTTCCTTCCTCGTCATAGCAGCAGATCTCATAGTGTACACCCCTAAATAGCTGAGAATCTACACGGACTTTCAGTTTTCCAGCATCCTTAGTAGTAAGTTCAAGATCCTCTGGGCGAATGACGATCTCAACCGGTTCATTAGCATGGAAACCTCGGTCCACACATTCAAATTGATGGCCAACAAACCCCACCAAGTAATCTCGAATCATTGTCCCTGCAACAATATTCGATTCCCCAATAAAGTCAGCCACAAACCTGTTTATTGGCTCATCGTAGATATCGGTAGGTGTTCCGCTTTGCTGGATCCGACCATTATTCAACACAAAAATCTCATCAGATAATGCCAAGGCTTCTTCCTGATCATGCGTTACAAATACAAAGGTGATGCCTAGACGACGCTGCAACTCCCTTAGCTCATACTGCATCTCGGAACGAAGTTTTAGATCGAGCGCCGACAACGGTTCATCCAGTAGCAACACTTCAGGCTCATTGACAATAGCCCGAGCGATGGCCACCCGTTGCTGTTGCCCACCAGACAGTCCAGCGATCTCACGGTTCTCAAGCCCCGATAGGTTAACAAAACGTAGCACTTCCTGCACCTTCGTCTTAATCACTTCGTTGCTCATACGTCGCACCCGCAGACCAAAGGCCACGTTTTCAAACACATTAAGATGAGGAAAAAGTGCATAATCCTGAAACACGGTATTTACTTTGCGCTGACGCGGAGAAATCGTCCGAATCTCCTGCCCTTGGAGATAGATCTTACCCTTCGTAGGTTCTGTGAACCCTGCAATCAGACGGATGATTGTGGTTTTGCCACAACCAGAAGGACCAAGCAACGTATAAAACTTGCCCCTCTCCAGCTCAAAACTGACATCCTCCAACACGGCGGGATCGTCATCATACTGCTTGGTGACATTTTCAAAGCGGACAATTACATTCTCAGCTATCGCTGTCGCCCCCCAACTAGAAATAATGTATTTTCCCTGTTCCTAGTTCTTCCCGCATTTTGCTTGTCCGGTAATTCATCGGGTTGCGAGCCATCAGGGATCACCGAAGTCTCTCGGTTACGATAAACTATTATACAGCATAACCGCTAGACTGCAATACATGAAATTGAAAGTGTGCCTCTCACTTCTTCCCGAGCCCTCTACTATTTTGTTTACCGCCCAATCGGAGTGCACCGGCATACATTTTCATCCTCACCGTACCGGAGTTCCCGGCCGGGCAAATGATCTAAATCATAGTCCTTTGGGTCTGGAACATAATAAGGAAGAGCCTCCTCGCCAACTGAATATGTTCCTGTAGTCTTCGATCAAGTCTGGACTACCTTTACTTTGGGCCACAGCATATAACCAACACCTCCTCACACATCTGCGACCAGCACAATACGTTAGTCTGACTTAGTTCCAGTATACCAGAATTACCTAGAATAAGGGCACAGTTATCTACATCGCGCCGTCAACCCTAACCGAGGATACGGAAAAACCCACCCAGAATGGCACGCATCCTGAGTGGGTTCACGAGAAATTAGGTTATCTCTAATCGCCCGTCCTAGTAAGGAAGCAGCTGTAAACTAGCTGGGTTGCTTACACCAGCTAGATATACATGACCAAGCTGAAGGTCTCCTGGAGGAATGCTACGACCCGTAAACATAACCCGTAACAGCTGTGCACCGATGTCCTTCGGGGCAAGACCATTCAGGTCCATTTTCACCCATGAAAAATCAAGGGAGCCCTCCGGGTAGACTACGTGGATCTCGTAGGGCACCTCGATCCAAGACACTCCGTCCGAGGAAACCTCAACAATTACATCATCCCTGATTTCTGTTTCCTTAGCATAGATCGTCAGTACATATTGATAGAGGTTAGGTATTCGCCATGTCAGCGGCTCCACACTGGCTTGGCCCCGCATAATCCGATCCCCATCACCGAAAAACAGCTCCGCATCATCACTCGCGTATACCCATCCTTTGGGTTCTCCCACAGTTTTGAGGGAGTCCCTGATACCGAACCAGCCAAGGGCCTTGGGTGGAAGGATCTCATCCTCCAGTACCTCCCAGTTCTTGATTACTACTCGCTCTGTTAGTTCGGATGTAACCCCGCCCCTTGTCTTAGCACTGATAATCAAATCATACGCGCCATCTTCAAATCGAAGAGTGTTTATGGAATAACTCAATGGTAGCAACGTGGCTGAAAACAGAGTATCCTCCAAGGAAGAATCCGCAGGGGGTTCTGATTCATCAAGCCTGACAACAACTCGCTTTAACCGTCCACTTACATCAATGAAATCATCAGCAGGAATCACAGGTTCAACTTCAACGGTGATTCCACCGCTTAAGCGTTTTGCTTCCTGTTCCGCTCCCCGAGGCGCCACCAAATCGAAGTGTTCCACCTTGAAACTAGTTGTATATGTGTAGCGTCTATCCCGATCATCGCTTACCACCACTGAAATGCTTCGATTGCCCTGTTCAAACTCAGATGGTCTGAGCACCAGATCAGTGGGAACACTTTCTCCTTGATAGACGATTTTCCCATCAACAGCAACCTCGACACCTGCTACAAGTATATCCGGTGCCTCAACCCGAATCGGGGTCGCGTCGGTGAGCGTCGCTCCAGCTAATGAGCCTAAGGAACCCAAAACATCTTCAGCCCGTAGGTAGACCGGAGGAAAAACATAGCCTGCATCGGTCAACCGCCAGATCGGCTCTGTCAGATCCGGCAGCTGAGAGATCCGCTTCTTAGTTTCCCGTGTGGGAGAAAGTCCCCACATCTCAAAGAAAGGTGTCAGGTTACAGTTTGCCACTTCTGAAGCACTGATAATGAATTGCTGTATTTTCTCATTATCGGTTTTTGGTTGCTCAGCCTCCGGTACTTCCCGATAGACCCGATGCAACATTGGGTAAAATTCTTCCCCAAAGGCTAAATCCAGCTGCCAGAACATAACCAGCTTCACAAATACATCGTCAATCCCATTGTAATTCCTGTATGGTTGGTTGAAATACGCAAAGGCACTCTCATATCGCCCTTCTTTCTCCAACCTGCTGTTATTGCCAAAATGCCGTTCAACACTAAGTGAGTATATGTTAACGGTTACTTCCCCTAAACCGTCCCATCTCCAGGGATGCTGCTGATAGGTATGCCCAAATTCATGCCAAGGGCCCCAGCCATTTTTCGTAAAGTGGTGGGTATTGAGGATGGTTTTTAGAGCATCGGAATTGTATCCTGTATGGTTGGTGAACATATACATATATGTCCCCGGAGAGTTATTCTCTCGCATATGTTGACGGTACTGACTTGGCCTGTGCAGGGGATCCACGCTACAATCATCTAGCCCCGAAACCCGGTTTTCCACTTCTATGGCCTCATCAATATACTTAAGCAACTGAACCGGGTCATCGATGTCTTTAGCCGTATCATAGCTAGCAGTAATAAAGACCCGCTCACCAACCAGTTCAATCGCAGGTATATCCTTGTACTTGACAAGCATTTCCCGCCAGTTTTCGATACTGTGTTCCCCTAAGACGAAGTAAGTAAACCGATAACCGCCTTCGATGGTAACCTTCGGGGGATTACTTGTTTTTGGACTCTCGTTGATCAGGTGTACAACTCCGCCTCCGGGAACAGAGATCACATTTCTTCCTTTCTTTAGCTGAATCCCGTCTTTGTTGCCGTCCACGTAATGACTAAGAATAGGATCTGATATGACCACCTGAGGATAAGTCTTCTGATCCGTATCGCTTACGGTGATCACGAGTGGTTCGTCCGGTTTCTTGTATACCCCGGTAGGCAAATACCTACTTGCCCCACCAAATAGCTTCGTCTGCCGATCCTCGCCAATAATCCCCCTTTGGTCTAGCGTAATTGTGACCTCACAAGGGGCATCTTCTAGTATAGGAGCATCTCCATATACAACCTCTTTAGCATTCACAAAAGGTCCGAACGTCAACAACAATCCACACAACATCAGTGTTAGGCAAATCCTTCTGTAATGCATTGGTAACCCCCTTGACTTAGTAATTTCGAGTAATGGACTGGCCAAACCCTTCGGATATTACCTCTTGGAAAGCAACTTCAGGTCACATGCCCTGATTAAGCCCGTACTGTTTTATGTATACGTCTCGCATACATATCTTCTAATGTAATAATTCGGTACTTAGTGGCTGAATCCTTCTTAAACTACATCTTGCTTATATTCATGGTAACTGTCAGTAAACGTTTCTGCGGATAACAGGCCTTGGCATCGGAGTGGGCAATTCATGGCACAATCTAAGTATGTACTTTCATCTGGAAGGACGTTCGCTTCGGACAGTACCCATGTTGGCCCTACCTTAGGGCCAACATGGAGCTAAACCTTACCCTAAGTCAGGTTGATCCCTAAACTCCACAACGGGAGCTGCCATACCATGGAGTTCAAAAACAATGACTTCGTTGGTGCCCTTCTTAAGAATGGGACCTGGCACGTAAAGGGTCCTCTGCGGCCCTCTATTCCAGTACCTGCCCAAGTTAAACCCGTTAATAAAGCAAACACCCTTCGTCCAACCATCCAATGCTAGAAATGTATCCTGAGGTTCATCAACGCTAAACTGACCCCGGTAAAAGGCTGGGCCTGCCTGGCACATCCCCTGATCAAAGGATAGTCTGGAGAGATCGTCTAGGGGCAAGGGAAACATGGTCCAGTCAAAGAGGAACTGGTAACCTAAAAGCACGCCTTCGGTGATGCCTTTGCGGTCCAGTAGGTATCTTCCGTAGTTGACTCGTCCCATATTTTCCACCAGAAGATCTAGCGTAGCCCCCTCCCTGGGAATAGCCACGGATACCTTTTTCTCCTTGTTCCACCGTTCTAGGGTACCAACGGAAGCGCCATTGAGGAAAACCTGGGCCCGATCCCGGAGTTCTTGGACTATCACATCCATCCGGGGTCTGGGTCCGGTCACATGGGTGCGGTAAAGAATGAACCCATAGTTCTGACCAACCTCCTCCATGGGAAGTGGGACAGTACCGGATACCGGTTCGCTAAGTCTGTCCAAAGACGGGAACAGCCCAACGGACTCCTCAAGCCTCACCTCTCCTAACGCAAGCTTCGGAGCCACTTCAGGAAACTCTATTTTTGGCAGCTTTGTGTACTTCCCGACGACCTCCCTAAAGGCCCAATACTTTGGCGTAAGATCCCCTGCCTCACTTAAGGGTGCATCATAGTCATAGCTGGTTATTGTTGGCTCATAGCCGTTTCCATGGTTAGCTCCATTAAGAAAGCCGAAGTTTGTACCACCATGGAACATAAAGACATTGACCGACGCTCCCATTTTTAGCATTGTATCTAGCTCCTGGGCAGCATCTTCGGCACTTCTAGTCTTATGCTCTTCACCCCAATGGTCAAACCAACCGTTCCAGAATTCACCGCACATTAAGGGGCCCTCGGGCTGGTATTCCCGAAGCTTCCGAAAGGCTTCTTCGGTCCTGGAACCAAAGTTGGCGATCTTCAGAACATCTGGTAAGGTTCCCCCCTGAAGCATGGCATCGGACGGTCCATCGGATGTAAATAAGAGAACATCCACACCCCTAGCACGCATTCCATCCTTGAGATACCTTAGATACCCTGCATCATTTCCAAAACTGCCATATTCGTTTTCCACTTGCATAGCAATAATGGGTCCACCTTGGGAATACTGAAGGGGAACCAATCTCGGCAATAAAGCATCAAAGAACCTATCTACAGCTTTGAGATACGGCTCGTACTTACATCTGACCCTCATCTTCGGATCTGCCAGCAACCAGGCCGGTAGGCCACCAAACTCCCATTCAGCACAGATATACGGTCCTGGACGTACGATTACGTAAAGCCCTAGTTCTCCAGCTTCTTTGACAAACTGTTCAATGTCCAGACCACCTTCGAAGCAAAATTGACCTGGTTGTGGCTCATGTAGGTTCCATGACACGTAAGTTTCAACAGTATTGAAACCACAGGCTTTCAGTTTTAGAAGCCGGTCTTTCCAATACTCAGGCACAACGCGAAAATAATGGATAGCCCCGGATATAATCTGAATCTGCTCTCCATCAACTACGAAATGATCCCCAACTACCTTGAAGTCACCCACATCATTACCTCCTAGTGATCTTATGTATTAAACAAGAACTAAGAAGCTGGCTTCTTCTCCTTGTTCATTGTTCGTTGCCAGTATGGATAACGGGAATACCCTCCCGCCTAGTATAACATTGACTTGCCCCTGCGTCTAACAATCATTACCCCGGTTCAAGTCAAGATTCCGGCTAACGAAGAAGGACATTTATGGACGGATTCCCATTACCGTCGACCTACGGACGACCTGATAGGACTAGTCTTTCGCTGTCCCCCAAACCAATCTACATTGTGGCCTTCGACGCGTTATATTGCACTAATTAAGGCAATAATTCGTTACTGTAGTATACTATGATAACTATTCTTTGTCGTTTCTCATGCCTAAGATGGAGACGGAGAGAGTGTACGGCTGCGACCCTATGAACGGATTGTGCTTTATCTGGATGGACTTGCTCGAGAAGACGGGGCCATGCTCTGGCGGGTACTGACTCGGGCAAAGAACACCTTCACTTGGTAATGCCGAGTTTTACCGTTTCAAATAGAAATAATGATATCTTGTTCGAATCCACGATTTGCAGAAAGGATTCGATACACATAGGTGCATATCTGTGGAATGATCTGGCCTAATCGCCCCTTTACGTTGGTGAGGAGAGGATTATAACGCAGTCGAGCACCGGCAGGTTTCTTCCATCTACTATTACGTTAGTCTTTCATTTGGCCGCGAGAACAGCGGATGTCTATATTGATCATGTTTTGATCAAGGAGAGAGAAGCCTTTGAGAATCTGCCGCCTGCTAGACAACTAGACTATGCTATCAGCCGATATTTCCATGGGGCCGGTCATTCAGGAGATGTCTACTGGGAGAGTGTGCGAGTTGCCAAAATAGAACGATAACCACGGGTGAGTAAGAGTGAGCACTGACGGGCTACACTTTTCAGTCGAAGGGTGTAGCCTTTGAGGCGAGGTTCATACATCTGTCCGCGGCAAACGAAGAAACAAGCGTAGTGGTCTTTACTAGAAGTCTCCCTGCTGAACAACTTCTCTAGATCTGGTTCTACAGTCTGCTATACCCCCGGGATACCCGTCCTGCCGGGACAACGAACAACATATATGTTAGTTATAGACTAAGCAAGCATCAGATGTTTCCGGTCTACGAAGTCAGTTCATATCCGGGGTTTGGGGAAGTCATGAAGATACTGTCTCCATAGTCTTTAAGGATGAGCCCACTTCGCAATGTAGTCGCTTCTCAACTTCCCAGGATATTGGTATCTGCATGGAATTCCCAGAGAACATCCTTCTTTGTGTTTTGCCGAAGTAGAAAGTCATCTCGTGCTTCCTAATAACCTCGATGCTACTCAATCCTGTTGCCCACTCCTCCATTTTTTCTCGGTTTAGTAGTGCTGAAGTCCATGATACAAGGACGGAAGGCCATTAACAACCAAACCTCTTGTTCCAGCCAAAATGCTCTTCTTTCCGGGAAGGGCCCGTCTGAATACGGACCCCTCCATCGTTGGATCTGGATTCCAACATCATAGAAACTAACCAGACAGACTTACCAATCTAAGCCATGTAACTTATTCAAGCACAGGATTGATCAAACGCACGGCCTCAGATAGCGCGTTTCGAGCATTAGTCTCCCCTGTGACAGTGTTCCAGAAGGCATCCTGCATAATCTGTTCAATTTCACTGTAGCGAGGGTGAGGGGTCCGGGCTTTAGCAGTAAGCAATTGCTCTAGATAAACCGGATAGTAGTCACTTGCCTGGAATTCAGGAATATCCACAGCTGAACGAATCACTGGAACCTGTCCGTTGGCCGCCATAATGCCTTGGGCTTCTTCCGAGAGCATAAAACAAATGAACTTCCACGCCTCATCCTTGGATTTTGAGCCACTGGTTAGGGCGATGTTCTCCCCCCCAACTACAGAGCAAGACACACCACCGCGACCAACTGGCATCACCGTATACCCGGCCTTGAAATTCGGGTTTTCCTCCTCCAGCCATCGCGCAAACCAAGGGCCATCTTGTCTTGCGGCAACCTTACCGTTCACAAAACTTCCCCACTGATCAAAACCCTCACCGAATATGTTAGGTGCTAGAAGCCCCTCAAGGGCCCATTCGCTAATCATAGTCAGTGCCTCTACCGTCGCCCCTCCATCAAGATATCCCGATGCAGTTGTTATCTCGGGGTCGGTCACATCACCACCATTGCTCCAAATCCATGAAAGTAAGTACCATGCCCATGGACCACCCATATCGTATCCGTAGCGGGTGACAACTCCTCCATCCCGTTGCGTCATGCGCCGGGAAACAGTTTCAAAATCCGCAAAGGTCTGCGGGGGTGTCACTCCTGCGGCCTCGAACGCATGCACATCATAGATGTAGATCTGTGTGTTTGTTGTTAGAGGTAACCCATAGTACTTGCCATCGAGGTAATTTGTAGAAAGAGGACCGGGGTAGACCTCATCCAGAATAACTTGAAACCCAGCGTAATGGTCAAGGGGCTCCAACAAACCAGCCGCGGCAAAACTTGGGCTCCAAATAATGTCCATACGAATCACATCGGGACCACTTCCAATGGCAGCTGTAGCCACGATCTTATCCCGCAGTTCATCATACCCTAAACGTACTGCTTCAACCCTAATACCAGGATTGGCTGCTTCAAATAAGGGAATTAGCTGCTCTTCTAGCACCACAGTCTCAAGCTCACTATATCCGTGCCAAAACGAAATCGTCGTCTGACCACCAACAGCACATGCATAGCACAAGACCACTACGACAACAGCTGACAAAGATATGAGAGCTATTTGCGATGTGCTTGGTTCTGCAGTCTGGCAATTGATTAGTGGGTAAAGAAATGTACGCCAGAAAGCAAATCATGGCCAAACTAGATTGTGGAACATAAAAAGTAAGGTATGGGAG
>JALNWK010000056.1 GCA_023230925.1 Limnochordia bacterium | reverse complement strand
TACTCTCAATAACTACGGGGTTCTCGGTGTCATCTCTTTTTCCTTCCTCTATATGAAAAGAATGGTTACTCTTTCGTCATTTACATATTCCTGATTTACTCCCCCCAATATCTAAATACGCCCTCCACGCAGTAAGTGCGATCTCATCCTTAGGGATTAGCTCTGAGGGGAAATTCTTAACGTCAATAAAACTACTCCCAACAAACTTCCCCGCAGACCCGCGCATGCCCTCTACGGGATCGACTGCGCCACAAACCGTGCCATGAATCCCGTTCCCCGATTGATCAAATACTATGCCATCGATGATCTCATCAAAACTGTAGTGTAATATGACTGACTCTTTTACCGGTGCTGCCCAGATACACCCTGAAACCAGAATAATAGCCATCAACGCACTCAACCACCCAATGTAACGCATGAAAAATCCTCCATTTCGTGAAAGACTCGGTATTGTGTAGTTTGTTCAGCATATTGCTGTACAAGATTACTCTAAGGCACCTCCCCTTTGATTAGGCTACTGTCTGTCGAACCAAGAATTTCTACCAATTCCCTGGAAATAAATAAAGTAGAGAATCTATGACAGTCCAAACCCTATTAGTCATTAACCCATTCGCCACAAGTCGTTCACCAGTAAGGAACTACGTTCCTCATCACTAACTCCATATTCTACGATTGAGACCCCTTTTCCTTCTGAACCAAAGTGTGTTTTCCAAAACAGGGCTACTAGGAACTGAATGTAACTAGACTTTCTGAAACCATAAACCTTGTGCGGACAAGGAGCAAGTTTGTAGTGTAGTAATAATGGTTACTAGATTCATTACGGCAGCCAATACGAACAATGGCATGTAGGCGTTTAGCCAGATCGATCTCCTCATCAGATATCTGTAGCAATTCTGCCCCGAGCTTTTCCCTTTCATGAGAGTCACGATATAGCCTCTCGCTCCGGTGCATAAACGCGGTTTACAGATACCAACTACGGAAATTGCAGATATACTGCATCACCGACCCTATGTGGAACGAAAAGGGCTTGTTAATGATTTTTGTAAGACGAAACGTTAATGTCCTTGAGAATACCTAGACCTTCCTTCCATCCTTAACAGTTTCTCAGTGAAATCGGAAAAATTGATTTTTCGGGTTGCAAAACTACTACCTCCAAGCGATCATGGTCTCATCCCCTACGACCGGGGACGAGGCCAAAATCTTTGGGCTTAGGACAAGACCTGCGCGACTATGGGTCTGATTATCGTAGACCCTTGCTTAAGTTGATGTAAATAAAGCAATTCTACCCAGCCTGTTAGTCGCAACGGGATAAGTTAGCTTGACTTTAGCATGCCTTCGTAGTTATCAAGAAGATCGCTAAATCCTTGTGTAAAGGAATAAAGCTGCTCCACTTGTAGCCGGATCCGATCTGAGAGACTTCCTTGGGAGACCCGGTTATATAGTTCAATATCGATACCGTTAAGCTGCATATGGTATTTAGCACACAAGGGATATGAATGGCCTTGGATCAAGGATGCGGTCCCTAGAAAGTCTGCTACCCAGGTTGCTTTTTGGGGCTGTGTCTTGTAGTTAGCACACAACCATGCGTAGAGATCAGGATGGAAGTTGGCCATCACTCCGCTATAACCTGCGGCACCAGCAAGCAATGAACCCATCAAAGTTGTGGAATCCGCGTTATAGATAGGTACCTTCCCTGCCGCCTTGATCTTAGACTCAAGGGCTTTGGCATCACAACAGGTATCCTTGAAGAACAAGAACCTGCCTAACGAATCACAAAATCGCAAAAGGTCCAAAGACAGATGAAATGCGAAGGGATAGGGGCACTCATACAGCCCTAGTGGCAACGAATCGGGTAGCATTCCAATGAGTTTTTCCAGGCTCATCCGCCACGCCGCATCAGACTTACCGGCAAGTGCAAACCGATTTGCATTAAGCACTACCGCCGCTATCCCTGTCTCCGCTATTTCGTTGATTTGCCGTACCTGATCCTGTAAATCATCAGCAGTGTGTCCTGAAGCAACTACCGGTATCCTACCTGCTGCCTTTTCTACAACAAACCGGGCTATCTGAACGCTCTCCTTATCAGATAGTGAAAACATCTCGCTGGAGAGGCAGACTGTAAAAAGGCCCGCTACCCCGTTGTCAATATACCACTCTACCATCTGCTCAAGGGCACGGTAATCCACTTCATTATCTGGGGAAAAGGGAGTAACCATTGTTGGCCAGACTCCCTTAGGCAGTTCATTATTCATTGATAATCCTCCCATTTTTAAGACGCTGAACCACATATTATATTCTAGTACAACAACTTCGATTGGTCTGCTGCCCTGTGCCTACACAAAGGGTCCCTTCTACCCCTTTAACTTTTAGTACATTAGGTTTCTAAAGTCCTTTACCCGGTGGAAAGTGATCATGTTGCCATCGTGGGCTGTCTTAGCATCCTTATCGCCGGAGCGGCTTAAGATCACAAGGTCCCCATCGTCAATGGCCATGCTTGCGTAATGACGCGCTTGCTTTGGCGTATCTCCCACCGCCACTAACCCAACAAAACACCAATCGATGCAGTTAGTAGAAAAATGTAAAGCTAATCGATGGCGCTCATTATCGGGTAGGTTATACCGATCATCGGGAAGTAGCTCCGGACGGGTCATGGAGTCCGTAGCCTGACTAGATAATAACCAATAGGTCTTCGATACATCATCATAAGTAATGTGAAACCTCATTTGACCACCAGGACATGGTACATATACAATCGGCTTTCCCGAAGGCGCACTAGCAAGACTAACGGTAAGCTCTCCTTCTTCCGACTCTACTACTTTGGCGATGGCAGCGTAGTTGGTCGCACCTGTATGGGCCCGCATCCACAGGTAGAAAGTCTTTCCATCGGGATCATACCAAACGTGCTTCGGATCGTAAAACTGTACAATATTGCTCTCAAGCCACCCTACCTCAGCCATATATCGTTCAGGCGGCATCCCTTCATAGGGCCAAAAGGGAACACCGATTCCGTGGATGGACTCTTCGCGTACCTCATCCCGAAACGTGATCTCATTTGAAAAGGTCCATGACAAACGTTCCATAAGATCATCATCAACTGAAGCAGCTAACACAACGGGAGCCAGAACAGAAACAGGCCAGCCTCGAAAGCCCTCATCCACGATTCGCTCTATTACAAGGTATACCCGTCCATTTGCATAAATAACGTTGCAGGGAGAAGCATGCCACTGTTGTCCAGATGTCAGAGTAGAGACTTTGCTCCATGTATCACCCTCATCTAGGGAGCAAATAATCCTAATATCTCCCGACTGCCCTAAATGGTTTCCCTGACCTATGATATACAGGGTACCTCCTGCAACGAAAGGTCTCGCTTGAATAAAGGGAAAAGTACCCCGCTGCACCCAGGTTTCTCCTCCATCATCGGATGTGAAGATCATCCCAGGATCACCAACTAAACCTTCACCACCTTGTCTACATACGGCCACAAGCCTTCCCGAATCCAATCTAGCAATACCCGGCGAGTAAAGATACACGTTACTCGGATTCGGTGATCTATGCATAATAACGTAGTCTTCCGTTAAAAGTAATCTAGCCAACCCGGGACTTTTGCCCAAAATGAGATTATCCACCGGAAACACCGCCATTACTATTATTATAGAGAAGCAAGTACTAATCATTGACTTACAGACCCGACTATTCATAATTCCCCCTTACTTGTTTCGAACCGTTTCCTTCGCCCAAAGTGCCAACTTAATTTTCTAGCTTCTGCCCATTTGTCGGTTCAGCAGGTGCGTCCATCTATAGAGAACACTGTTCTATAGTGGTGACTAATTTCTTTATTCGCCACGTATAGCTCTAGTCCTTCCGACTACACAATTTTATTACTAAATCCTAGGCACACAACCCAGAGATTTTTAGTAACTCAATTGATTGCTGAGTTTGGTGTTACTGGACATGTTAAAATGTGCAGAAGGGGGTGCGGACGATTTCTTGGACTGTCTTACTTTCTAATGTCCGTTGACAGTTTGGCTCGATGTTACTTGATTGTGCCCTCCTTTCGAACCATCTCCTTTGCCTTGGACGTTGATTTCTTAGCAAGTCCTAATGGTCACGCAGCTACTCTTTTCGTGCATGTAGTGATATGCTTTAACAAGTACCGATACATAGATTTCCAAGGCATATAGGAATGTCCCCAGGCATGGGAGACTAAGAGTTCGTAAAATCGGTAGGCTCTAGTTTTCCCGGACAAGGTCCTGGCTTTTGGCAGGGTAGGTCCCCTGCCCCTTAAAACTAGACCTTAGATTCAAGGGGGTCCTCAAATGATTGAACAGATCTGCTGCCTACTTCGGCAAAGGCTAAATACTCAGGTCCTAGCTATTGAACCAATAGCCACAGGACTATTTAACTCCTCTTTCAGTGCTCTACTGCCTAATAGGGAAGTGGTTGTACGGGTTGCACCACCAGCGGACAGCATCTTCTGTTTTTATGAACGGCAAATGATGCGGCAAGAACCCAAATTGCACAGAATTCTATTGGAGAAGACAAATATACCCGTGCCACGAATCCTAGCCTATGACTTCACTGGATCACTTCTTCCTCGGGATGTAATCATCATGGAAAAGCTACCCGGTCAACCGATGAGTGAATGCAACCTCTCAACAACGGAGCGTGACGGGGTATTATGCCAAGTTGGTACATACCTGCGGCAAGCACATGCTATTACCGCATCCAAATATGGATACATGGGAGCCCATCGACCAATGCTACCGTACGACAAATGGGATCATGCCTTTGCTGTTATGTGGCATAAGCTCCTGGGAGATATCTACCGAATCGGTGCCTACAATACCGCCGAAGTTGCTCGCCTATCCAATCTGCTTAAATCTCATCGTAGACATTTTCAACATAACCCAAGGTCTTGTCTATTGCATATGGACGTCTGGGATCAAAACATCTTAATAGATGATCTGGGTCGGATTACAGGACTTATCGATTGGGATCGAAGCTTGTATGGGGATCCAGAGATTGAATTTGCGGTGCTAGATTACTGCAGTATCTCCCGTCCTGCTTTCTGGGATGGCTATGGAGAGAAACGGGATACTTCAGAATCAGCCACAATCCGAGGTCATTTCTACCTACTCTATGAACTGCAAAAGTACATCGTGATCAGCCAAGGTCGTGAGTCTAACTCTCTAAAGGCCCAGAGGTACAAAACCCAGGTGATGGACTACATTGAAGCAAACTTGAGGGAAATCTGAGACTAAGGTTAGGCACAGAGTGGTTTCCTGCTAGGCCTCGACTCATTCAATGGAAAATGCCGGATAGCAAACCATCCGGCATCTGTGGAGTTGTAAGCTAGCATCTAAGCAAAAACTTCAGCGGTAGTGCACAGTTCCTTAGGGATGTCGATGCCTGCAGGGCACCTTTTCATGCAGGACCCACATCCTACACATGCATCAGGCTTCACCTTCTGTTCCAAATAGATCTTCTTGCCCATACCCTTTAGCTCTGGAGGATATTGCTCATGTATATACCTGGCCCGTAGTATCGTTGGAATATTAATACCTTCCGGACAGGGTTTGCAGTATCCACAGCTCAAGCAGGCGTAATTCCTTTTGAGATCCCCTTGTTGATCGCGCAACCTGTGAATCAGCTCGTTTTTTTCCTCAGGAGTCATAGTACTACCCTCTTGAGCTATTGAGACATTAGTCCTTACTTCGTCTACACTTCTCATCCCGATCAAAGCGGTATGCACGGCATCTAGGGACAGTACGTATTTAAGGCAGCCACGTACAATCGGATCCTCCGTGGCTAAACCCGGTGTAACTAACTTTCCGCCGGAGAGGACTTTCATCGCAATTACCCCGATGCCCGATTCCTTTGCTTGGGGCAATACCTGATCTATTGTTGCTTCCTCGTCCAAGGCATTGATTAATAACATCACGGTCTCAAACTCACCCGATGCGATGGCCTCGTGCATCACGTTCAATGCCCGATGCACTGTTATGCCAATGTGTTTTATCTTTCCTTGTCCTTGAGCTTTCCGTAAAGCTGCAAGGGCACCATCTGCGGCCATCACCGCCCTAAACTCATCCGGCGTAGATACATCATGCAATTGATACAGATCAATGTAGTCAACCTGTAGGTTTTTTAAAGACGTCTCAACATCCTCCATGGCACCAGCCATATCGCGTTTTGGCGTTTTTGTGGCCACGAAAAAGTCATCCCGGCGATGCTGTAGGGCACGCCCAATCTTTACCTCGCTATCCCCGTATCCCCGTGCCGTATCCACGAAGTTCACTCCTAGGTCCAAGGCATAGTTAAGGGCTGCAGTTGCTGTCTTTTGGTCCACCTCTGGTAACTTAATTGCACCAAAGCCCAAGCGAGACACCTGCATACCTGTTCTTCCTAACGGTGCATAATCCATATACTCCACCCCCATAGTCCTTTATTCTTGGAAAACGCTAATTTTCCCTGCTCACAATGGTTTTCGTGCCACAAAAACCCCAAACTGCATTGAACGAAATATGCAATCCACATCGGCAAAACCCGCCGCACAAAGCCAGTTCAATTGCTCCTCCATGGAAGAGTTGCGGTCAAAGCTAATCCGGTCCATGCAACGATCATAATCCTTGGTAGAAATGCGCCCTTTGGTGTAGTCTTTCCAATTCTCCATGATCCGCTGATCCAGTTCAGGACTACTGCCCCGGATTTGATCCGCGTTTATGAATATGCCACCTGGCCTTAGATGACTAATACACTTGCCAAACAGAGCACGTTTTTGATCATCCTCCAAATGATGAATGGCAAGGCCGGATACAATCAGGTCATAGTCTCCCCCAAAGGCTTCCTGCACGAAGTCTGCGGCTAGGAACACAACGTTCCCACATCCTGCAAACCGCTCCCTAGCCCCAGCAAGCATAAAGTCCGAGAAATCAACTAGGGTAAACTGTCCTTGGGGAAACTTTTCCATGAGCTTAGCGGATAAAAGCCCGGTTCCTGCCCCCAAATCTAACACTCTGGGTTTATCAGTATCTACTGAGGCAGCCCAAACCACCGCTTCGTAGAAAGCATCAAAACATGGGATTAATACGCGTCTTTCCTCATCATAGTGATCCGAGATCTCATCGAAGTGTTTCTTGAGGGCCACTTCCACACGCTCCCCCTTTTTTGTGTCCATTATACGGATTCAATAAGGTTAGCGCAATGGGTCGCTCTATCCAAATAGATGACGGCGTACGTGCGTGTTTCCACATGTTTGAACTTATGGTATACTAGTGTTACGATTGAGATGCATTGTGTGAGTGATGGACTTATTTGCAGCCAATTTCTGAACGACTGGTACAACCTAGTAAATGACCCCGAGAGGTGTTCAAATGAGAGACTTACCTCTTTCCTTTGGCCACAGTTTTCATAAATCCCTATGAAATGTTCCGAAGAAAATGGAAATACTACTTTTATCAAGCCTAGTCCGTGCTAGCATCTTGCCAAGTAAACCATGTAAAGGAGATAGAACATGCAAATTCCCAAACTGAAAATTGGTGATCTAGTAGCGAAGCTCCCCATTATTCAAGGAGGCATGGGTGTAGGTATATCCCTCTCAGGTCTCGCCGCGGCCGTGGGTAACGCCGGAGGAGTCGGTGTCATCTCGGGCGTGGAAATCGGTTTTGACTTACCATCCTACCTGACGGATAAGGTTACTGCAAATCGTCAAGCGTTAGCAGACCATATCCAAAGGGCAAGGGAGCTTTGTCCTAAGGGAATCCTTGGTGTCAACATTATGACAGCCTTAAGCGACTTTGCCGAGATGGTCAAAGAAGCAGTCAAGGAGAAAATCGATATCATTTTCGCTGGGGCGGGGCTCCCATTGGATTTGCCGGAATTAGTCAAGGATTCTGAGACAAAGATCGTACCTATTGTTTCTTCAGCAAAAGCAGCAAATGTGATCTGTAAGTATTGGGATCGGAAAAGCGACTACTGTCCCGATGCCATCGTGGTAGAAGGCCCAAAGGCCGGAGGACATTTGGGCTTTTCCGAACAGGAACTACAAAATGATGCAACCCAGTCTCTGCCAAAACTTGTACAGGATGTTTTGGAGATAATCAAGCCCTTCGAGCAAAAATATGGTCGGGAGATTCCGGTAATCGCGGCTGGTGGTATCTTCACCGGAGGAGATATTGGCAATTACTTGTCCATGGGAGTAAGTGGCGTGCAAATGGGTACACGATTTGTGGGTACCCATGAATGTGATGCCTCCCCGGGTTTTAAACAGCAGTATCTTAATGCCAAAAAAGAAGACATTGTTCTAATTAAGAGCCCTGTGGGCATGCCGGGCAGAGCCATTAACAATGACTTCCTGGAAAAGGTTTCCCACGGAACTCAGATACGTACAAGATGCCAGTACCACTGTCTTAAACACTGTAGGCCCCAGACCGCCCGTTATTGTATTGCTGAAGCACTAATCCACGCCCAAAGGGGCGAGATGGACGGAGGGTTTGCCTTCGCCGGTACCAATGCCTATCGCGTAGACAAGCTGGTAAGTGTACAAGACCTCATGGATGAACTGACTGATGAGCTCACCGCACACCAAGGGAAAATACATCAAGACTCCGCAAGCTAGTAAATGGGGTCATTGGTAAAGCCCACGCTTTACCAATGACCCTAATCCTAGTAGTCCCGGTTCTCCTTCCAAATCCGCCAAATACGCGTGTAGTTTTCCAGGGGCATCCCCTTATATGCCACATTACTTGTGGAGTAGATGTAACCTCCCCCGGGCTTCCCGTGGGTAAGGGCATATAAAGCAGAATGATCAATTTCCTCAGGCGTACCTGTTTGCAGCAGGGCACAGTTCACATTTCCAATTAAGCACACCCGATCACCATATGTTTCCTTGATCGTCTTAATATCTATACCCGCCATCGGATCAAGGGAGTGCAAAGCATGGGGATTACAGTCCACCAATTGATCAACGATCGGCATGATATTCCCATCTGTATGTTTGATTGCATATGCGCCCATCTGACGAATTGCGGCAATAAGCTCCGCTAGATAGGGTGTGACGAATTCACTAAACATCTTTGGGGACATGAAGGGTCCATCATTGAAGCAATAATCCGCACACAGGGCAAACCCATCAAACCCGGCGTCAAAGAGCCGCTTGTTCCGTTCGACGGCATCATTCATCATTTTCTTAGCATGCTCGTGTACCTCTTGGGGATGATCGTGTAGCCAGTAGCTAAACTCTAGCATCGTATTCCCATCGGGAATCGCAAAGGTACCATCCCCATGGGCAACTAACAGATACTGTTCTCCCACTAGATCCTTAATGTGCCGGCCAGTTTCGAGTAACGCGGCCTCATCCTCCCCGGCAACCGCCAGCATAATGATATCGTATTCCAGCTCCTTTGCTACATCCACATAAAGGGCAGCATTATGCCGACAGATTTCCCTAAACTCAGTATCGGTACTGGCCTCACTAGGCCTTCGGAAACTGCGTCCAAATAGCTCCTCGGTCAGCTGAAACTCCAGTTCAAATGTAGGAACTCGATCGGGCTGCTTTCCTTCTAAAGCAGCAATCGCACGTTTTTTCTGTGTCCACACAACTACCATCTCCGTTCATACCTATGCTTACAATTATCTCGAAAGCTCAATGTATATTGTCTTCACCTCAAAGGGCAAGAGCTCTAGGAATAAGTCATGACCTACCAGGGACAGCTCATCGATGGGCTGCTCCAGGATGCTCGTCTCCCAAGCCCTAAGGGGCAGGAGTTTCCCTAATCCTAGGCGGCACACACCACCATGTCCCGAGACTTCGACCAAACGCAACACTATTCCTGCCCCGTCTTGGGCCAATTTGCAGGTAACCACCACAATCTCCCCTGCAGATTCAAAGGCCAACAGACTATCCGCGGGGGTGCCCGCACCATGCTTGGTGGACCAAGCATACTGGAGGGGGTTCTCAAAGGCAGAACCGAAGGTATGGGCCTCACCCGAATCCAAGGGTCCCCCATGGGGTCTTAGGGCGTAACGAAATAGTAAACTACCACCTTGACTACGTTTGTAGTTTACATGCCAGTAGTTATTCATCACGAAGGAATACATGCTTGATACCGGTGTCATCGCGCCCGCTGATAAGGGCCTAATACTTGACTGCCGTAAGTTATATCCGTTAAACCACACCAACGGTGCATCCTTACTTGCCAGGGTCAGCCCCATCTTGTCACTGGAGATGTCAGCCCAGTACTGCATGGATTGGTAATCTAGTGAGGAACCCGGCAGTTGATCTTGCATGTATCTCACCGCGGCACCGGGGATCTGCCAAGCTGCCTTACCGTCCTCGATTGACAACGGAAAAGCAACAAAGGCCGCTTCGGTATTTAGCGTTTCGGCCTTCTGTAGTTCCACAGATACATCCAGCTGCCTCAGATCAGCCCATAGACTGTAGCGGCGTACCACCTCTTCATGGTGTATTCCCTGGCCATATACAGCTATAGTTGCAAACAATGGTCCACATTCCTCAATGGTCACAGAAGTGGTCTTAATGGGCTGCTCTTGGTTCAAAACATAGACATACTCCCCAAGGCCATGTGAAGAACCTTCATCACACCATTCCTTCTTTAAGCTTTTGTCATAGAAGGAGAGCACCCGACCAACATTGTTCACCTCTAGTCGGAAGAAGTCGTTCTCAAGGACAGACTGCCCATCCCTTTGACTTGCTGTCACTGGCTGAAACTCCTGCTCCTTTGAATGTTTCTGATCACTTAAGGCATAGCGGCGATATCCTAAGGGAGGTACCTCTTTGGCAACAAACAAGAACATATCATCGGTCACCCATTGGATCCGATGCAGTTCATGCGTGTCTAGATCAACAACTTGGTGGACATTAGTCTTTGGCGCTAGAACCTGCACAGGTCCGCTCATCGGCTGGGAGTTACCATTATAGACTACGATCTCACCGGGGTTTTGACATACTTTATTGGCCAAGAAAGCGACTGAGTCCTGGAGTACTTGCTGTGCCGTACTAAAGGCATCTTCGGCAAAACGCGCCTTCTCCCTCCAGATCACCTGTTGCACAGGATTAGTGGGTAGAGCATTATCTGAGCCCCAAGTATGCTCGTGATATAAAACTAAGTTCTCATACGCGGTAGTTAGTCTTGGATACTCAAGCCCTAACAAGGTGGCTAAGGTCTCGGCTTGTGGAAGCATTGTTCTAGCCTGTCTGTTTAGGGAGGTTTCCCTAGCCGATGAAGCCACTCCATCGTTCCACCAGTCGGAGAGATCCCCCGTTACCACTGGTAGCTGATCTTTGTATGCCCTACGGAAATCCTCGTAAAAGTCAACACTGGTTGCAGTAACGATCTTCGGATAAGCATACTTCTCATTCCATTGTTTAGCAATAAGACTAGGCTGCAAAGATGCCGTAGTGTTATCTATATACCGACCCGAAGGATGAACGCCTTGAACCCGCATTGGGTATAAATCGTACTCATACCCAAGTTGCTCCAATCGCCAAAGCCATTCGGGAAGGGCCTGCTCTACGCCGATTAAGCTGTCCGTAAAACCGACCTGGTTACCCTCAAAGTAGGTAAACACCGGTGGATCCACCCGTACAAAGGTTAGCACTTCCCCTTCTTTATCCGGGGACTGCCAAAGAAAGGCCAGTGGTCGCCTAATCGTCTGAGTCAACCTAACATCATTGGGAGCTAGGTCTAGATACTCTATTCCCGCATCGGCCAACAGTCCGATCAAGGACCAGGGAACCCCCGGAACATCGGTGAGCATAGCAGTGATTGGTTTGTAATCCAGCTTATCTTTTAGCATCTGATGGAGGGGAAGTATGTTTCTTACCAGTTCCTCTAGTCCCGCCAAGCTATACAGTTCATTGAAACACAACCCTTCAATGCCAATGTACCCCTTTGAGACTAGATCCCGCAACTGTTTGAGCTTCTTTGGATCTTGTTCCAGCTCTCTTAAGTACCGGACCATGGCCCAACCCGCCTCAACGTTCCACCGGTACTGGGACTCTGAAGGATGCTCTTTTGTTTGTTGAACATAGGGAGCAACCCGCCGGATATTATCCAGATGGATCCTAAGCACCTCTTCTTGGGGATTCGTATATCCCAGGTCTGTATGGGAATGGTGCAATAGATAGATCGTCCATTTCCGTGAGGCCTGCCAACTGGTTTCATACTCTGAGACTACAGTGCCATCACCATTATGCAGTGTGATGCTCAAAGTACCCCGTTCTATGTTCGGTACTCTTACTCGCCGGGTAGACTTCCCATAGCCAATGTTACCAAGAGACTGTTCTAAAGCCTGATCTCCAGTCAGGACCTTTACATAGGCCCCTTCTAGATTCTTCCCTTTGTTGTTAATCACAATCTGGGCTGTGGCCATAGGGCCGCTTTCAGTATAGGGATATAATGGCAGTGGTTCTATATCGATTATCGAGGCCTCGTACCCCACCTCCTGGCTTAGCGCTAGTAAAGTCAGGCTTCGGTAGGTAAACCAACAACCTGAAAGGGTAGTGATCGCCAGTCGATTATCCCCAACCCGTAGTTGCTCAGGAGGAAAGAGCATCTGAACTTCACTGGGTTGACCTTCATTGGCATTGGCATACCCTACTCCAGCTCCCGGTTTTAGAGCAATGTTTTCGCCCCGTCCATTCATAAGCACCCTGATAGTCGGTGGATCCGATTGGTGGGTATCCCCGATTTCCAGGTTCAAGCGCACTCCACCCTTGGGTATATCCGCTAGGTCAAACAAAAGCACAAAGGTATGCATCTGGGCATTGGCCCATTGGTCCACAGGGCCTGGATGGATATACGGCCAGCTAGACTTTGCCGTTTGATCCTTGGTATCCACGATTACAAGACTTGAATACTTCTGGGAAAACTGCTCATACCCATCGGGTGATAGGGCAAAGCTATCCGGACCCCATTCCTGGATAATCTGTTCTTGGGCGAAAGCCTTACCACTCCAAGCAAAAAACACAAGGCAACACAAAATCGCCATTAGTCCATTGCTGTACCACATAATACTACCTCCGTAGTTGCTAGGGGCCGAAGCCCCCAGCTTTATCCTTAGCGCAGCATGTCTGTGTATAACGAAACCCACGCATCGGGCCGCAGGACCATCACATCACCCATGTCTTCTAGCGCGTTGACCACCTCAGCTACATAACTTGGCCCAGCGCCCCAACTGTCGATGCCAACGACGACAAATCCATCATTTGCCGCTCCACTTTGATGAGTACGGTAAGCAAGATCCTTTGCGGATTCACCACCATGCATATACATCACTGGGAAAACAGTTACATCACCTAAGACCACTGCCTTACAATTGGTAGAAGTGCTTCTACCAAAGAACACAGCATCCAGGCCTCCATAAGTAGCAACATCCAAGAGCGCAGAGACGACTTCCCCACTGAGCTTGTCAAATTCTGCGTTTTCCCTAGAATCCAGCCAAGCAAGCTTTATGCCAGCCTTTTTCAGAAGTCCTTGCAGATACGTCCCGTAGGCCTTTGAATCAGGCACTGCCTCAAGATGGACAAACCCGCTTGGATTGATCGGTGCTAGGAAGTAGTCGTTGGGAGTGGCGGTCTTAAAGTAGTAATCAATGATCCCAGAAGCCAGATCAACAAGCCGGGGGTGTACCGTCCAACCTACGGGAACCTGTCCCCGGGCCCCGTCATTCCACAGATCCAGCATGTGAAACTGGTTGTAATGGAAAACCCCAGCGTGATCGAGGATGAAAGTAACGTAAAGCTTGGCATCCCCACTGGACATTGTAGGCTCGGCCTGCTTAAGAACCGGAGGAATGCCCTTGCCGAGCACACTAAGGTTATCGCACCAGTCGGTAACCACATAGGAATGTCCGTATTGGCTTGCCAAATCAATCGCCGCATCAGCATCACCCCCGGGCCACCCGAAGACTGTGCCCAGTGCGTTCATCTGACGATAGATCTCCTCAAGCAATACCCGTTCTTCGGGAATACCCGCATCTAGATACACTCCAAATCCCCGATTAGCAACCTGGAGATCCTGCATGTGAATCATGCCGGGATTATTGTTTAAGATAAAACCTTGGTTACACTTTGGCCAAAGCTCAGCATAGGCCCAGGTATAGGCTTCTAGCCTAGTCGACCACCGATCCTGTAGATCAGCAACGATAGTCAGATCGTCCCATCGAGCCAGCAACTCTTGGGCCAGATCCGGCGAAACAACAATAGCCTGATTCAGTCCCGCCAAGGTAAAGGCGACGTTCACGGTGTCTATCAAGGCAGGATCATAGATTACAAGGCCCTGTACTTCCTGCTTGAAGGCCTCTAGAACCTTCAGAGGACTCTTCACCTGAACAGGCATTTGGTTTAGGGGCACCGCCTGCTGGAACCAGTGATCAGTCACTGCTCCAAGGTACAGTCGACCCACCCGTTGATTGACAAGACCCTGTAATGAGACCAGCATTGCCTGTTCGCCCATGGTGGTGGGGGCAGGTGTAACAACTACCATCCCCGGTTTGATCACAGGCGTAATACCAGCCCAGGGATCCTCCTCGACAGGTAGAAATCCTTCAGGGACATTACCCCGGAAAGAAACCATTTTGATTCCGTCATATACTACCCAAGAACCCCCTTGGGTCTTTATAGTCAATTGATTACCCGTGGTCTTCAGCTTATCTGATGGGAGTACAATAGCGATAATCTCTTCTTTGCCACCAGCGGGATCCACGTAAACAGGGGCATTATTGCCCGGTTCTGGTAGAACAACCCCCAACTGTTCCCCGTTAAGTGATATCTTGAGTCCCGGAGGAGCTTGGGGATGGGCACCGACTAGATCAATCCACAGGACCGTTTGCCCCTCGGGTACATCCTTGGCATCAAAGACAATAGTGAACGCCCACTCTTGGGAATTAGCCCAAGCATCCCCAGCCCCAGGGTGAATATAGGGCCAATCGGTGGCCGGGTCACTTTGCCCAATCACAAAACGAGGTCCCTCAGGAAAGAAACCGGGGAACTCACCAAACCGGTTCGGCCCTAAGGCTAGTTCAGCAGAGCTGTCATCAAACTCACCAATTTGCCAGAGCAACAGACCGTCGTTGGCATAGCATATTCCACTAAGAAGTAACACCAAGATCACAACAGCTACCTTGATTCTCATCCTTCGCCCTCCCTCTTAGAAACCAAATACTGCATTGTAGTAGTCGAGAATCGCTTGCCCCCGGGTAGTGGCGTCCTCCAAACAAGCAAAGGCAGATTGCTCTTTGGCAAGAGCCTTCCATAGTGCTTCAAACATGAGACCTTCGATCTCCGGATAGGCTGGATGGGCTGGGCGGGCCCTAGCATAAAGGTCCATGGCATCAATAAATGGGCGCCAGTAAAAGTGATCCCGGAAATACTCATCATGTCCTGCCCGCACATCCGCAGGTATCACACCAGTCTCTAGAGCAAACCCCAACTGGTTTTTCGGTTGCACTGCCCAAGCAATGAATGCTTGAGCGGCGGCCAGATGTGCGGCGCCGCTAGGAATAACAAAGGAAAAACCACCTGCAACGGTAGCTTGCTCTACGTTACCGGGTAGGGCTGCCACTCCTAGATCTTGTTCGTAGAAGGCTGGTACATACTCCAAGAGACCGTGGAGATTCCAGCTCCCTTCGGTAATCATGGCGATTTGACCGGTAAACCAGGGAGTCTGCTCCGCCGACCCAAAGGAGCCACCCATCTCCCCAAGATCCCCATATCCGTATATGTCTACAAAGTCGCATACCCATTGCAGGGCCCCAACAGCCTCCTCGGAGTCCATCAGCACCTTTGTATAGTCTTCATTGAACATACTACCGCCGTTTTGCCAGATATACATAAGTAACGACTGATTCCCCCAAATTGGAACAAACCCCACCTTTTCCAGTTTGCCCTCAGGGGTCCTTGCAGTCAGTCTTTTGGAGTAGCTGACTAGTTCGTCCCAGTTCTTCGGTGGTTTCATGGAATCTAAACCCATTTCCATGAAGGACTGTCGGTTATAGAATAAGACCCGGGCATCGGTACTAAAGGGAATACCCCAAATCTCACCGTTATATGACACTTCATCCCACGTAGCCTTGAAAAAGTGCTCCTCTAAGATGCCATATGCGGCGGCAAACTGGGACATCGGCTCCAGCATGGCCCTTGCCGCCCACTGACCCGTAAGATACCGGGGGAAGAACACTACGTCGGGGGCTGCTCCACCAACAATAGCCGTGGATAGCTTCTCTTCGAGCCCTGCAACAGAACTTACTTCCACCTTAATCTCGGGATACTGCTCTTCGAACTGTCTAGCCATTGTTTCAAAATATCGGGCTCCCAATCCACCCCAATCATGCCAGAAAGTAATCGTTGTACGGCTAAGTGCCAGACCAGTTAGTAAAACCAGTAGAAAAACTGAAGTAACAGTAGTCTTTTCATCCAGTCGCTTCCTCCTTTAACATAGTACTACCATGTTCGGTTTTGGCGTTTGCTCTGGATTTGATCACCGTCCCTCCGGTATAGATACTTTTCACAGTTCACGACAGCACAAAAGCTTTGTGGTCTGATTGTATTCTAAGTATCTATTTGCTATGTCTTAAAGAGCAATGCTCTTCATCGTAGGAGAGCTTATACGTATGCCCATACAAAGCTATTAATATAGGTTTTCTCTTTCTAATAGAGGTTCTCCTGCTACGGTTGGCGTGATTAACCGAGTATACGAATACATACAACTAATCGAGAAGTCGTAGATTATGCTCTAAAGCACGTATACCTTAAGACATGTCCGGACTCATGAAGCACCTGCATGGACACATTGAAGCAACACATATGAACCCAGCATTATTGGCCCTTGCTGCATCCAATCAAGGGAAAGGCTAACTGGAGATACTATCAGGAATGAGACTGGTTTAGATTAGGAGGGGCCCCGCATAAAGGCCCCTCCTTAGAGTATCTGCCCTATTTAGAAAGCCAGCCGCGCAACAAGTCAATGGATTTGAGGATATCAATTCGTTGCTGCTCACCGCTGATTTCACGTTCGATTGTTAAGGACCCCGCATACCCTTGTTCGGCTAGCTTCTTGAGGAATAATGGGAAGTCAACCTTCCCTTCTCCAACGGGCCGTTCCCGGCCAAGGCTCCTACCATCCACCGGGTATTCACCGTCTTTTACGTGTACCCCTTTGATGTACCTTCCGAATAGTTCTACGGCATCTACTGGATTAGCCTTACCATACATGAGAAGATTCGCCGGATCAAGATTCACACCAAGGTTATCGTATCCTACATCAGATATGGTTCTAAGTAGGGTAACCGGGGTCTCTTGCCCTGTCTCAAAGAGGAATGTCTGGCCCTGGGCCTTTAGAGCCTGGGCTATGAATCTTACGGCAACAACCACTTCTTTGTATGCTGGATCATTGGCGTTCTCGGGTATGAACCCTACGTGGGTCGCTACATGCTCCACCTCTGCGGCTTCGGCCATCTTGGAACATGCAATAATCGCCTCCTGGCGTCGATCCCGATAGGCCCTCGGAACTAATCCCAAGGTTAGTGGACCATCAACAAAATTCCAGACTTTAGGACCAGGCCAACCAGCCCAGATAGCAGAGATTCGGACTCCTGCATCTGCTGCTGCTTGTTTCATTGCTTTTCCAGCATCCCTAGTAAATAGGGCTTCATTCCAACAGCTAACCTGACAAGTCCCAAGACCGAGTTCCACAACCTTCTCAAATTCCTTTTCCATGTTCTCCATTTGCCCAATAAGTACACCTAGCTCCACTAAGAACACCCTTTCATAGGAATATATATTACCCTGGTAGACTAGTCTCCAGTTACAGAAGTTCTTCTAGAGAGTTGACTATCTTATCTGGAACCATCGATGCTGCAGCGGAGCAATACACCCGATTGACATTTCCGGTGCTTACTAGCACAGCATAAGCGCTAAAGCTCCTACCTGCTACAATATCCGATTCCAAAGTACCACCTATCATTATACATTCCCAAGGATAAACATCAAGATCCGCCACTGCTCTGTGCAACAGCAAGGGACTTGATTTTCCGATGCACACATCAGGCTTGCGACCTATCATTGTACTAATCGCTCCTACAAGCGCCCCAGTCCCAGGAGTAAAACCATCTGAGCTAGGCACCGTTGGATCCTGATTAACCGCCACAAACTCCGCACCATTTTGCAGGACACGTAATGCACAGGTGAACTTATCCATCCCGATCTGGGAATCATTACCAACTAACAGAAAGTCCGCCTTCTTTGGTTGGCGTTCTACTGCATGATAAACCTGCATACCTACGCGCATAAGTTCTTGGTAAAGACTTTCATAACCTATTAGATAAACCAGTCCACCCGGTTTCCTTTCAGCCACATAGTTTGCACTTTCAAACGAAGGGTTCATCTCCGTAAGTGTTGACCAAAATGAGTAAAAAAAGGACACCGGGTAATACTCCTAATAAGATAACAACCAAAAGGAGATGACCCGATGTCTACTATCAGTATACCCAGATTGTTTG